>NZ_JBWKZJ010000003.1:0-183462 GCF_059424365.1 Brevundimonas sp. GW456-12-10-14-LB3 | reverse complement strand
CGTCTGGGCGACGGCGGGGGCGGCGGCGAAAACGGCGGCGGCGATCAGCAGGACGCGCATGAAAACTCTCCGAAATTGAAGAACGGCGTCGTGCCGTCGGGCGTCAATGTCAGTTTTCGATAAAAACTGTCAAGATGCGCGGCGTCGATTGTGATCGGCGATCACCTATCGGCGATCATAGATACGCGCCCCGTCCATGGGATCCGTCTGAATCTGCTCCAGCGCAGCCTCCACCGTGTCCGCCACCGTCCAGGCGTTCAGGAAATCGGCCGGCGTCATTCCCTCGTCGACGCTGTGACGCATCAGATCGAAAAAGCCGTTCCAGAAGCCGTTTAGGTTCAGGAAGACCACGGGCTTCTGATGGAGATCCAGCCGCTTCCAGGACAGCAGTTCGACCACCTCTTCCAGGGTTCCGATGCCGCCCGGAGCGACCACGAAGGCGTCGGACTGGTCGTACATCAGTTGTTTGCGCTCATGCATGGAAGTCACGACGACCGTCTCGACCTCGTCGAACAGGCGCTCGCGGCTGCGCAGGAAGGCCGGCATGATCCCCAGCACGCGTCCGCCCGCCTCATGGGCTCCGCGCGCCGAGGCGCCCATCAGGCCCACGCCGCCACCGCCATAGACCAGGCGCCATCCCGCCTCGGCCGTCGCCCTGCCAAACTCTCGCGCGGCTTGGACGTAGGTGGGATCGGCCCGATCGGACGAACCGCAGAACAGGCAGACGGAGGGGCCTTCGAAAGGCTGGATCGAAACAGGGGGCAGGGACATGAGGCCTCGAAATGAACGGATGCGCCGTCGGCCATGGCCAAACGGGCGGCGATCGAGCTAACAGACTCTCGGCCGCTGGGCGCCAGCCATATCGTGTCGGAACCAAGGATGAAACGCTGGATCGTCGCCAAGGCGGCCCTATCGACGGCTCTGGTCCTTGTGGCGCCGACCTTGAGCGCCTGTTCGGAAAAGAAGGACGCCGCCGTCGCGTCCGAGCCGGGCGCCCCGGTGGAATCGCCCTGGACGCAGCCGCCGACGGTTGACGCCGCTCGGCGCGAGGGGGGACAGGTGGTGGTTCGAGGCGCGGCGGCGCCCGACGCCCGAGTCGTGCTTCGCGCGGGGGACGGAGCGGCCGTGGCGGTCAGCGCAGACGCCGCCGGCCGGTTCGAACTGCGGGCGCCCTTGACGTCAGGCGACATGCGGCTGAGGCCGGAGGTGCAGATCGGGGAGGACGCCGCGCCCTCGCCCGAGACCTTGGTGCTTCTGCAGGGCGGCGCGGGGCCGATCATCCTGATCGCGGCCGGAGAGCCCACGACCCGGCTGGACGGCCGGGGTCGGTTGGATGCGGTGGATTCCGACGGCGCGGTCCTGATCGTCTCCGGTCGCGCGAACGGACCGCCGCCGGAGGTGACGATCAACGGAAGGCGGGCGCCGGTCCTGAGCCGCACCGGCGGCAGCTGGCGTGCGACGGCCCCCGACGGGGGTGCAGCGTCGATCGTCGTGGACGGCGAACGGTTCGACTATCCCGGCGTCGGTTCTCAGGCGGACTTTCAGTCGCAACGGGCCGGCGACGGATGGCGGCTGACCTGGCCGACCGGACCGAGCGGTCGTCAGACCACATGGCTGCCGGATCGCGGCGGTTAGGACTTCGTTAACCGAAGCGGCGGACAGATGAATCTGTCCCGTTCTGGGACACACCATCACCGAACTTCCATTCAAAGCCCGGCGCCTGCGTCGGGCTCTTTTTTCAGACGGCCAGGTTGTCGATAAGCCGCGTCTTGCCCAGCCAGGCGGCGGCCAGAATGCGCGCGGGGGCGTCGACCACGCCGTCGCGAAAGACTGACAGGTCTTCGGCCCGCCGGACCGCCACATAGTCGATGCGCTCAAAGCCGGCCTTCAGCACGGCGGCATAGGCGTCTCGTTCGACGCCGGGCAGGGGACGCCCCGACGCGGCATCGGCCGCCGCCGCCGCCAGGATGCGGTTGAGCCGGCGGGCCACGGCCAATTCGTCTTGCGACAAATAGGCGTTTCGCGACGACAGGGCCAAGCCGGCCTCGTCCCTCTGGGTCGGAACGGCGACGATGTCGATCGGCAGATCCAGGTCGCGGACGAAGCGCCGGATCACCATCAGCTGCTGATAGTCCTTCTCGCCGAACACGGCCAAGTCCGGCTGAACCTGGTTGAACAGCTTGGTCACCACCAGGGCGACCCCGCCGAACATCTGAGGCCTGAAATCGCCTTCCAGGCCCATCGCCGGACCCGTCACGGCGATGCTGGTGGCGAAGCCTTCGGGGTACATGTCCTCTGGCGCGGGCGCGAACATCAGAGGGCAGCCGACGCCGGACAACAGCCGCGCATCCTCCGCCTGCTGGCGTGGATAGCGGGCCAGATCCTCGGTCGGGGCGAACTGGGTCGGATTGACGAAGTTGGAGACCACCACTCGATCGGCGCGCTGAACGGCTTCGCGCACCAGGGCCAGATGGCCGTCATGCAGGGCGCCCATGGTCGGAACCAGGCCCACCGTCAGGCCTTGTCTCTTCCAGTCGCGTACCGCGGCGCGCAGTTCCGCGACGGAACGAACGACGAGGAGCGAAGCGGGCTGGGTCATGGTGAACCGGTTAACCTTGTGCCTTAAGCGTGTCGATGCACCAGACCTCAAGCCCTGGCGACTAGGGTGGTGCTTATGACGCCAGCAGCAGCGACCCGTCCAGTTCTGATCGCCCTCACCCTCGGGCTTGCCGGGTGCGGGGCCGTCGAGGGCGACCGTCATTCCTTCCAGTCCGCCGCCGATCGGATCGCTGCGATCGAGATTCCGATGGACCCGGACGCCCCCAGGCCCGCAGCTGCGCAAAAAACTCGCGCCGAAACTCAGGGTTTGCGGCCTGCAAAATTCTCGCCCGTGAAAATCGCCCTGATGACGCCCTATGAGATGTGGGACGCCCGCGACGCCATGGCGGGGCGGCTGGGCGCGGACGAAAGGCGGACGGAACCCGAGCCTGACCGGGAGCCCGGTCTAAGGGGTGCGGTGACGCGGATGGTCCAACCGGCCGTCCAGCCCGCCATGCGCGCCGCCGCTCCTGCGCTTGTCGAGGCGGTCGATCGTGCCGACAGGCCGGTTCTGCGCCCCGCCGTCATCCGGTCGGAGCCGCGGCCGACCTCGTCGGCGGAGGGTCGACTGATCCAGCTGGGCGCCTTTTCCAGCGAAGCTGCGGCGCGGGCCGCCTGGGCGCGGCTGAGAACCCAGGCGGATCTGTCCGACTTTTCGCCGCGATTCGAGGACGTCGAGGTCGCCGGTCGTCGTCTGACCCGGCTGCGGGTTGGGCCTATTCCAACCGAGACCGCCAGCGCCCTGTGCGCGGCCGCCCAGGTGGCCGATCCCTGGTGCCGTCGCGCCGGCTGACCGGCGGGCGTCCCTTCCACCAGAGCAAAGTCCACAGATGGCCGTTAACGCCGCGTTGACGTTTGGCCTCTGTGCGCCGAGTCTAAGGCGTCCGAAGGCCGCGCTGCACTGAGTCGCGTCGGCCGCCACAGAGGGTTTCCTCCATGACGCAGCCACACGTGATCGTCCTCGGCAATGAGAAGGGCGGGGCGGGCAAGTCCACCCTGGCGATCCACATCGTCACCGGCCTGCTGCATGCGGGGCGGACGGTGGCGATCATCGATCTGGATCTGCGCCAGCGCTCCATGCAGCGCTTCTTCACCAACCGTCAGGCTTGGCTGGCCGCGAACGGCCAGACGCTGCCCCAGCCGTTCATGCCCGACATGGGCGACGGCAAGGCCTTGGCCAAGGGCGGGACCGATGAGCAGATCGCGGCCTTCGAAAAGGCCTTCGCCGAGGCTGCGGCCGCAGGCGTGGACGCCATATTGATCGACACCCCCGGCGGCGACACGGCGGTGTCCAGCGCCGCCCATGCGCGAGCCGATCAGATCGTGACCCCCATGAACGACAGTTTTGTCGACTTCGACCTGCTGGGCGAGGTGGACCCAGTCTCGCTGGAGCTGCTGAAGCCCTCCATCTATTCCGAAAGCGTCTGGGAGGCCCGCAAGGTCCGGGCGATCACCCAGGGCCGGCAAGCGACCATCGACTGGCTGGTCGTGACGAACCGTCTCGCCGTCGCCGAGGCGCGCAACCGCAAGCGACTGGAAGAGCGGATGAACAAGCTGGCCAAGCGGGTCGGCTTCCGCGTCGGGCCGGGCTTGCGTGATCGGGTCATCTATCGCGAGCTGTTCCCCTTCGGCCTGACGGTTGCGGACCTGTCGAACGAGGTGCGGCCGGTGGCGGTGTCCCTGGCCCACGTCGCGGCCCGCCAGGAGCTGCGCAATCTGATGAAGGCCATGGGTCTGGAACAGGCCCTGGCGCCCCTGGACGTGGCCGCCTGAAAGGTCGGATGACCGCGTGGCTCTGATTGGATTGGCCCTCGCGGCCGTCGCCGTCTGGGCCCTGGTGCGACTGGGACGACAGACGGAACGACGCGGCCGGGCCCATTGGCGGGTGACGGCGACCATGCTTGCGTCTGCGCTTCTGGCCGGAGGGGCTTTGGCGGCCTTCAGGGGCGCTTGGCTGTGGGGCGCAGGCCTCGCGGCGGCGGGCCTCTATCTGGTCTGGTCGTCGCGGATGCGGACGCCCGTACGTTCCGAGCCGATCACCGAGGCCGAGGCGCGCGCAGTGCTCGGCGTCCCTCCGGACGCGGACGAGGCGCAGATTCGCGCGGCTTGGAAACACGCCATGAGCCGCGTCCATCCCGACCAAGGCGGCACGGCCGGGTTAGCGATCCGAGTCAATGCGGCGCGGGACCGCCTCCTGAAGAAGAACAGAGGCGCTTGAGACGCGCGATCAGCCGACCAGGCGAAGCGGCGGCGGCGCGTCCAGCAAGGCTTCCAGGCCTTCCCGCCAACTGGGATAGGCCGGTCGCCAGTCCAGTTCGGCCTTGGCCAGGGCGTTCGAGACCCGCTTGGAATCCAGATAGAAGCGGCGCATCGCCTCGCTGACGCTGTCGTCGGTCCAATCGACTTCCGGCGGACGGGGCAGGCCCATCCGGTCGGCCGCCCATTCCACCACCATATCGGCGGGCGAGGGCTCGTCGTCGGTCAGATTATAGGCGGCGCCGGGCCGGGGGCGGTTCATGGAGGCGAACAGCGCCGACACCACGTCATCGACATGGATGCGGTTGAACACCTGGCCCGGCTTCCGGACCAGTTTCGCCGAGCCGTCCCTCAGCCGATCAATGACGTTGCGGCCGGGGCCGTAAAAGCCGGGCAGACGGAAAATCTGGACTGTCAGCCCCATGCCCTGCGCCCCGTCCAGCCAGTCGCGTTCGGCCCGCACTCGACGGGCGCCCTCCAGGCTGGCGGCGTTCAGCGGCCCGTCCTCGAACACCCAGCCGCCGGCTCGGTCGCCATAGACGCTGGTTGAGGAGACATAGCCGATCCAATCGGGCCAGGCCTGGGACGCGACGGGGGCCAAGGCGCGCAGGCCCGGACAGCCGTGGGCGTCCGGCGCCGCTGTGATCAGCACGGCCGTCGCCGACTCCAGCGCGGTCCTGAGGGCGTCGGCGTCCGCAGGGTCGATGGCCGAAACACCCTCAGCCGCGAGGGACCGTCGGCGTTCAGGATCGCGAGAGGTGGCTGTCGCCTGGCCGCCCCGCTTCAAGGCTTCGCGCGCTGCGGCCCGCCCCAGATAGCCGCCGCCGAAGACCAGCAGGGAGGGGGCGGTGACGGGGCGGTTCATCGGCAGGCTCAGGCGGTCAGAATGTTGGGCGAACCGGGCGAACTCGCGCACGGCCGCGCTTGGCTTTCCAGCGCCTTGGCGCGGCGTTGGTTCCAGGCCGAGACGCAAGGAATGCGGCTCAGATCGGCCCGCTCGGCGTAGCGCCGGGCGATCTCGGTGACGTCCTGCATCAGACCTTCAGCCAAGGTGATCGGCTTCAGCCCCAGTTCCCGGAACTGGTCGTTGGCGACGACCAGATCGTTTTCGTCGGCCTCTTGGCGGGGGTTGGGCACATTGTGGACTTCGGCGCCGGTCATGTCGGCGACCATCCGGGCCAGGTCGCGCACACGCCGACTCTCGGTCATCTGGTTCAGGATCTTGACCCGATCGCCGCGCTTGGGCGGATTGTTCAGCGCCAGTTCGACGCAGCGCACCGTGTCCTGAATATGGATGAAGGCCCGGGTCTGGCCGCCCGATCCGTGCACCGTCAGCGGATAGCCGACCGCCGCCTGCATCAGGAACCGGTTCAGCACCGTGCCGTAGTCGCCGTCGTAGTCGAAGCGATTGATCAGACGTTCGTCCAGCCTGGTCTCGGCCGTTTGGGCGCCCCAGACGATGCCCTGATGCAGGTCTGTGATCCGCAGGCCGTCGTTGCGGGCGTAGAACTGGAACAGCAGGGCGTCCTGAGTCTTGGTCATGTGATAGATGCTGCCGGGGTTCGGCGGGAACAGAATCTCCTGCTCGGCCGGGCCGTTGTCGGTCTCGACCGTCACCTTCAGATAGCCCTCGGGGATGCGCAGGCCCGCGGTGCCGTAGCCATAGACCCCCATGGTGCCCAGGTGGGCTAGATGCACGTCCAGCCCGCTTTCGACGATGGCGGCCAGCAGGTGGTTGGTCGCATTGATGTTGTTGTCGACCGTGTACAGCTTGTGCCGCGCCGACTTCATCGAATAGGGGGCGGCGCGCTGTTCGGCGAAATGGACCACGCTGTCGGGCGTCAGGTCGCGGATCAGGGCCACCAGACGGTCGAACTCCTTGCCTACGGTCATGTTGACGAAGCCGATGTCGCGGCCCGACACCTCTTTCCAGGCCTTGATCCGCTCGCCCATGGTGCGGATCGGCGTCAGCGACTGGACCTCCAGCTCATTGTCGATATTCCGCCGGCTCAGATTGTCGACGATGGTCACGTCCCAGCCCTGGGCCGAGAGATGCAGGGCCGTCGGCCAGCCGCAGAAGCCGTCGCCGCCTAGAACCAGAACCCGCATGGGAGAAAGCCTCATCGTCGCCTTAAAGAGCCTGCCTAGCCCACCCGAGGGCTGTCGGCAAAGCGGAGCCGTGGCCCAAGGTGCGACGCTTTGTCGAAAACCCCTTGGAAAGGGACGGCGCACACGCTAAGTCTCTCTCGTCTCCCACTCAAACGCAGCTTTACGGGTTTTCGCCCGGCTGTTCGCGGCTTGAGCCGGCCATGACGGTCGGTCCCCACAGGGCCGGCGCACCATGCGGGCGACAAGGCATTCCGACAGATCGACAATCGGGGATCGGCCCCGAGCGAAACGGAACCACGAAACGGACGGACCCGGCCCGACGGCTTGGCTCCATCCCTGCACACGGTAGCGCGAATGAGAGATTTCAAGGGCATGAAGCGTCAGCGCGGACGCAATCGGAACAAGGCGGGCGCCAATAACGCCAACAACGCCAATCCGAATCGTTCGTGGGATTCGCAAGGCCCCGAAAACATCAAGGTCCGCGGCAACGCCCAGACCGTTTATGAGCGCTATCAGCAGCTGGCCCGTGACGCGGCGTCCAGCGGCGACCGGGTGCTGGCCGAGAACTACCAACAGCACGCCGAACACTATTACCGGGTTCTGCGCGCGCTTCAGCCCCAACGCTCCTTCTCCGACATCGCCGCGCGCGAACTGTCGAACCAGGGCTTCGACATCGATTTCGAAGACGAATCCGGCGCTCAGGCCGCAGCCTTCATGGCGGCGCAGCAGGCGGCGGATCGCCAGGCTCAGGAAGCGGCGGAGCGCGCGGAGCAGTCCCAAAGCCGCGACCAGAACCGGGATCAAAACCGGGAGCGCGACTACAATCGCGACCGCGACCAGAACCGCGACCGCGACGGCCAGTCGTCGCGTGACGACGGCGAGATGCGCGCTGAGGGCGAAGGCGGCGGTCGCCGCGAAACCCGCCGTGAGCGCTGGGAGCGGCGTCGCGAGGAGCGTCAGCGCCGATTCGACACCCAGGGCGAAGGCCAGTCGGGCGAGGGCCGCCCGATCGAAGCGGTCGCCGATGACGCCGCCGCCGCGGCCCAGACCGAGTCGGCGGCTCCGGTCTCGGATCAGAGCGAAGTCCCTCAGCCGGACGAGCGGCCGGCGCGCCGGTCGCGCCGTCCCACCGTTGCAGCCGAAACGGGCGATGATGAGACTCCGACGGCTCTGCCCGGCTTTCTGACCCGCTCGTCCGCCCCCGCTCCGACGGTCGAGGAGGGCGAGCCCGCCCCGCGCCGCCGCGCGCCCCGCCGCAAGGCCGAGGCTGCGGCCGAGAGCGAAGGCTGATCTCCCGCCAAGCCGTGATCTGCGGCTGCGGTCTTGACGCGGGCCGCCGACCAAGGGCCTAAAAGACCGACTTCGCCGCAAGGTCCGTCCCTCGGACGCCTTTTCACAGGGAAGCGTTGATGCGCCAGATACGTCCGCCTTGTCCTTCGCTTCGACGCCTGGCCCCAGGGGCCGGGCTGAAGGGCGGTCTGGCTCTGGCGGGCCTTCTCGCTCTGGCGGCCTGCGCCTCCACCCCGCCGCCGCCTCCGCCGCCGCCGCCGCCCTCTTCCGGAACGGGCGGGGTTTTGATGGATTGGCGCGGCGTCATCACCTCGACCGATCGGGATCGCTATCAGCGTCGTGACGCCGCCTGGGATCTGGCCCTGCAACAGGCGCGACGCCAGCGCGGTTCGGGCGATTTGAACAGTCTGGGCGATCTGATCGATCCGTCCGCCGCACGCCCCGGCGTGACCCCGCCGACCGGCGACTACCGCTGCCGCACCGTGAAACTGGGCTCCCAGGGCGGCGAGGACGGACTGGGCTATGTGGTTTACGGCTGGTTCGCCTGTCGCATCGAACAGACGCCGCGCGGTCTGAAGTTCACCAAATTGACCGGCTCCCAGAGGCCTTCGGGCCTCCTGTTCCCCGAGAACGACCGGCACATGCTGTTGCTGGGGTCCATGGCCCTGGCCCAGGAACCGGCCGCCAACTCCTATGGCCGTAACAGTGATCGCGATCTGGTCGCCGTTCTGGAACGGATCGGCGAGGCGCGCTGGCGTCTGGTGCTGCCGTGGCCGCAGTATGAATCGAACCTGGACTTGATCGAACTGGTTCCGGCCAAGACCGACTGAACCGCGCGGCGGCTTGGCCGTTCGTCTCCTGAACCGATGGAGACGCCGATCATGCGCCGCACCCCGACATTCTTCGCGCCCTTGCTTCTCGGCTTGGCGGTGTCCGCCTGCGGCGAGAACAGTCCGGGCAGCCGGGCCGAAACCTCGCCGGCCGCCAACACGCCCGCCGAAGGCGTTCCCCCGCGCGTCGCGCCGCCCGCGACAGCCGCTGCCGCTGCCGCACCTTCCGCGGCTCAAGACGGGCTTCAAGGCGGAAGCGACGATTGGCGTCAGGTCGCCTCGGCGGCCGACGCCAGCCTGCTCGGTCGGTTGGACCAGGCCTGGCGTATGGCCCGCGCCGAAGCCGAGGCCGCCGGCTTCGCCTCTGAGGTCGAGGCCCTGGGCCCGTTGGTCGATCCCAACGCCGGCTTGCCCGATCGCCTTCAGCCGCCTCCCGGCGCCTATCGTTGCCGAACGATCAAGCTGGGGCGGCGCGGGGAGGGCGGCGGTCTGGCCTATGTCGACTATCCCTGGTTCGCCTGTTCGGTGGAGACGACCCCAGGCGGGGATCTGGTTCTGACCAAGACGACGGGGTCGCAGCGGACCCAGGGCCTTCTCTATCCCGACACAGATCGTCGCCTCGTCTATATCGGCGCCCAGGCCCTCAGCGACGCCGAGACCGGCTTTCCCGCCTATGGCGATCGCCCGGAACGCGATCAGGTGGGCGTTCTGGAGCGAATCGGCCAGAGCCGCTGGCGGCTTGTCCTCCCTTGGCCGAAGCAGGAAGCCAAGCTGGAGCTGCTGGAAATTAGGACCTGAAGTCCGCAGGCGGGGCTTCAGGTCTCTGGGGTCAACGATTGCCGGTCGAGCGCGAAATAGCGGCCCGCATGCCCTCGGCGTGCAGGGCGCCCGAGGGGGCGATCTTGGTGTTTGGAGTTTCGATCGGTCCTTGATCCGCCGTGCGGTCCTCGGGGCCGGTCCAAGTCGGGTTCTCAGCCTTGCGGCGGACTGCGTCGCGAAGATTGTCGGTCGCCCTCTTGGTCTCTCCGTCGCCCTCGCTCCGACGGGCGTCCATCGCTTCGGCGACGCGCGCGATCGCCTCCGTCAGCAGCGCCTTCTTCTCCCGCGCGCCGGTGTCGGTCCCGGCGGTTTCGCCTCGCGCTTGAGCCGAACGGGCGCGGGTGCGGATTTGGCGCTGCGCCTTGTCTCGGCGCGCGCGCAGCCGACCGATCAATTCCCGCAGTTCTGCCGGCGACCGCTCGTCCAGGGCCTGGCTTTGCCGGACCATGTCCGCTTCTTCGCGGTCTAGCGCGCGGGGCGTTTCTGAATTCGACATGGCTGTCCTCCTTTGGGTTGATGGAAGGACAGCGTTTGCTGGTTCTAGGCGTTCCGCCCTTGCGCGCCTAGGTCACAGGCCGAACGTTCAAATCCGCGTCAGTCTCAAATCCTGGTAATCGTAGGAGAAGTCGATGTCCGGCGAGACGCCCTTCATCGTCGCCGTGGCGGGTTTGGCGGTCTGGATGTCGAAAGTCACAAAGGCGTCTTCCTCCCGCTTGTCCGGGAAGCGGGTGCGGAAGGTCTCGCCGTCATAGGGTTCTAACCAGCCTTGCAGGGCCGGGGTGTGGGTGAAGGTCAGCCACAAGCCCGGCTTGCGGTCGCGCCCCCGCCCTCGGGTCTTGGGCGCGATGACGATGTCGCCATACCAGGGATCCCGCCAAGTTCCGGCATAGGCGTCCAGAGGCATGGAGGGCGGCGCGCCCGCCGCCTGTTTGGCGTCGATCTCGGCGGCGGCCGCGACGGACTTGGCGTTGCCCTCGGCCTCCAGTCGCTTGGAATCGGCGATCCAGTCCTTGTCGATCTTGCCCATGCAGATGTCGGCGATGCCTGAGCGAAGAGCCCGCAGCAGGAAGCTCTCTTCCGCGTTGGAGAAGATGCTGAACCCAACCTTGCGGCCGGGGATCAGAACGGTCGCGGAAATGCCGCCGGGCGATCCGCCGCCGTGGCTGATCAGCCGTTCGCCGCGATAGTCCTGAACCTGCAGGCCCAAGGCGTAGGTCGAGGCGATGGAGCGGTTGGGCAATTCCGCCGTCGGGCCCGGCGAGTTGCCGACGATGATGTTGGGGCGATACATTTCCCTGGCGGACTCTTCGGAGAACAGGCGCGTCCCGTCGGGCAGCCGCCCGTCGTTCAGGCGCACTGCGATCCATTTGGCCCAGTCGGCCGGGGTGGTGCAGATTCCGCCGGCTGCGGCGGCCGAGTCCCAATTCCAGACCTCCACGATCGAATCCGCGATCGGAGTCATGGCGCCCTGATAGCGCAGCGGCGGCCCGACCCGGCCGTGGGGCAGGGCGGACTTGGCCGGGTCAGCCAGGCGCGCCAGGGGCACGGTCTCGCTCATGCCGACGCGGTCCAGAATCCGCGTCTGGATGAAGTCTTCCCAGGTCTGGCCCGAGACGGCCTCGATCACCGCCCCCGCGACCACGAACATCAGATTGCAATAATGGTATCGAGCGCGGAACCCGTCCTCGATCGGCACGAAGGCGGCCTGGGCCAAGACCTCGGCGCGGGTCCGGTCGCTGTTGGGCCAGAACAGCAGATCGCCGGCGCCCAGGCCGAAACCGGCGCGGTGGCTCAAGGTGTCGCGAACCGTGATGTGGTCGGTGATGTAAGGATCGACCAGCCGGAAATCGGGCAGATAGGTCTTGATCGGCGCGTCCCATTTGACCTTGCCCTCATCGACCAGAATGGCGAGGGCGGCGGCGGTGACGTTCTTGGTGTTGGAGGCGATGGCGAACAGGGTGTGTTCATCGGCGACGGCCGGCTTGCCCTGAACCTTCACCCCATAGCCGCGGGTCAGCACGGCGGCGCCGTCCTTGACCACGGCGATTCCCAATGCGGGCTGGTCGGGCCAGGCGGCCATCGCCTTCTTCACATAGGCGTCGACCGCCTCGGCCAGGGCCGTATCGTCGTTGGCGGCGTTCCAGGCCAGAGCCGGGCGGGCCGCGACGCTCAGCGGGAGGGCGCCGGCCAGGGCGCGACGACGGGTCAGGTTCAGGGGCAAGGCGCAGGCTCCAACTCTCGATGCGGCGACACGCTAACGCGCCGCTTCGCGCGCGTCACCCATCGCTTTCGGAGCAAGCATGACGAAGGTGTAATGGACCTGTCCAAGATGTAACTTTGCATTGCAAAGCAGGCTCGATACGCAACGATTATCGATAAGCGTCGGAAGCCGTCCGCCGCACCTTCAGGATCATCGGGGATGACGTCGTCCAAACTCGTTCTGCTGCTCGGCGCGGCCTGGGCCGTGCTGCCCGCCGCCGCCCTGGCCCAAGCGCAAACGCCGCAGCCGTCGCAGACGCCCGCGCCTGCTCAGCAGAGACCGGCCCAGACGCCGGCCGGGCAGGCGCCGGCCGCCTCTGACAAACCGGCGACGGTCGGCGACGTCACGGTGACGGCGCGCGCCGACGACGTCCGCACCTCGATCGATTCCGTCAGCTACAGCCTGGCCAATGATCTGCAGGCGACCACCGGCAGCCTGGCCGACGCCCTGCGCAACGTCCCCTCGGTCGACGTGGACCCGGAAGGCAATGTCTCCCTGCGCGGCGACGCCAATGTCACCATACTGGTCGATGGCCGCCCGTCCGGCATTCTGACCGGCCCCGGCCGCGGTCAGGCGCTGATCCAACTGCCCGCCAGCCAATATGCCCGGATCGAGGTGATGACCAACCCCTCGGCCGCCTACAGCCCCGAGGGGTCGGGCGGAGTCATCAATCTGATTACCAAGCCGACGGCGCCCAAGCCGGGCACGCAATCCACCGGCTCGGTGCGGGCGAATGTCGGCGACAACGGCCGCTGGAACGCCGGCCTCAGCGGATCCTGGCAGAAGGACCGGCTGACCCTGTCGGGCGACGTCAGTTACCGCTCCGATCCGACGGAGCTGAGCTTCAGCCGGACACGCGAGCAACTGGACCCGACGACCGGCGCCGTGGTCGCGACCACCACCGTCGATCAGCCGATCGAGTCCGAGCAGAACGGCGCCTTCGGCCGCTTCACCGCCGAATACAAGCTGGACGACAAGACCCAGATCACCGGCGAGCTGCGCGGCGTGGCCTTCGACGGCACAGGCTCGGCCTCCAGCCTGTTCGAAACACGCAACGCGGGAGGGGCGGTGACGAACGCCTATCGGCGCGAGGGATCGTCGGACTTTGACTTCGCCAACTGGGGCGCCACGGCCCGGGTGCTGCGCCGCTTCGACGGCGACGGCCATGAATGGTCCAACGAACTGCGCTACGATTCCAACAGCAATGAAAACACCAGCCAGGCCCTGACCACCTTCCTGACGCCGGCGGCGGCGGCCCTGTACGAGCGCACTCGGACTGAGGTCGATCAGGTCACCTGGGGCTTCACCAGCGCCTATACCCGCCCGATGTCGGACGGCGGCAAGCTGCGCCTGGGCTATGAGCTGAACCTTCAGCGGCCCGAGCAGGACGCCGGCTTCCTGCGTGGCCCGTCCGAGGCCGCCCTGACGCCCGTCCCAGCCCTGAACAACCGGTTCGAGGCCGAGCAGACGGTGCACGCCCTCTACACCACCTACGAACGTCCTCTGGGCGAGAAGCTGTCGGCTCAGCTGGGCCTGCGCCTGGAGCAGGCGGACATCGAGATCAAGGACCTGACCGGCGGCGCCTCGGCGTCCCAGGACTATTTCCGCGCCTATCCGACGGCCCATCTGCAATATCAGCTGTCGGCCGAACAGACCCTGCGCGCCAGCTATTCGCGCCGCATCCAGCGGCCCCAGCCCAGCCAGCTAAACCCCTTCGTCGCCTATCAGGACCCGTTGAACGTCCGGTCCGGCAATCCGGACCTGGAGCCGCAGGAGACCGACAGCTTCGAAGCCATGTGGCAGATGCGCAAGGGCCAGAGCTTCTATCAGGCGACGGCCTATCTGCGGAACACCGACAAGGCCTTTACCGACGTGGCGACCGACATCGGCGGCGGCGTCTTCCTGACCCGGCCCGAAAACCTGGGCTCGCGCCAGGACGTGGGGGTCGAGGCGACGGCGAATGGGCGGCTGCTGTCGACCCTGCGCTACAGCGCCGGGGTCAATGTCTTCCGTCAGGAGATCGACTCGGGCGCCGTGGTCGGCGGCGGAGACCGCGAGGCGACCCTGGCCAGCGGACGTCTGAGCCTGAACTGGCAGCCGACGGCCAAGGACTTCGTCCAACTGTCCAGCTTCTGGCAGGGCGACAGCCTCTTGGCCCAGGGGCGGCGCGAGGCCGGCGGCATGGTCAATCTCGGCTATCGCCGCAAGCTGAACGAGCAGCTGTCGTTCAACTTCACCGCGCGCGACCTGTTCAACACCTTCAACACCACGACGATCTATGAGACGCCGCAGTTCCGCGAACGCTCGGAGCAGGACATCAAGCTGCGGGCCTTCTACGTCGGCCTGACCTGGAACTTCGGCGGGCCGCGCCGCCAGCCGGAACAGTTCGACTTCTCGACCGGCCCGACCGGCGGCTGAGACATGACGGCGAAGCGCGGGCGGGGTGAAATCTCCCGCCCGCCACCCCTTGTGTGCCCGACGGGTCACACCATCTGGATTTCACAGACCCGTGTCGTCGCTTCCTGAAAGGGCGGCGCGGGCGAAATCCGCCTGATGAGGGGACACCTATGAATCTCGATCTCTATTCCGACCGCGCCAAACAGGCCGTCCAGTCGGCCCAGTCGCTGGCCCTGGCCCGCCGTCACCAGCAGTTCGCGCCCGAACACCTGCTCAAGGTCCTGCTTGAGGAGCGCGACGGTCTGGCCAGAAACCTGATCACCGCCGCCGGCGGCGACGCCCGCCGCGCCGATGCCGATGTCGAAACCGCGCTGAAGAAGCGCGCCCAGGTCACCGGCGGCTCGGGCCAGCTCTATCTGGACGGCGACACCGCCCGCGTCTTCGCCGCCGCCGAAGAGTCCTCAAAATCCGCCGGCGACGCCTTCGTCACTACCGAACGCCTGCTGGCGGCCCTGGCCAAGGAGGGCGGAACCGCCGCCCAAGTGCTGAAATCTGCCGGCGTGACCGCCGACAAGCTGGACGCCGCCATCGCCGAGGTGCGCAAGGGCAAGACCGCCGACAGCGCCGCCGCCGAGGACGGCTACGACGCCCTGAAACGCTATGCCCGCGACCTGACCCTGGCCGCCCGCGACGGCAAGATCGACCCGGTCATCGGCCGCGACGAAGAGATCCGCCGCACCATCCAGGTCCTGGCCCGCCGCACCAAGAACAACCCCGTCCTGATCGGCGAGCCCGGCGTGGGCAAGACCGCCATCGTCGAGGGCCTGGCCCTGCGCATCGTCAACGGCGACGTGCCCGAATCCTTGCGCGACAAGACCGTGATGGCGCTGGACATGGGCTCCCTGATCGCCGGCGCCAAATACCGCGGCGAGTTCGAGGAGCGGCTGAAGGCCGTGCTTTCCGAGGTTTCGGCGGCCGAGGGCGGCATCGTCCTGTTCATCGACGAGATGCACACCCTGGTCGGCGCCGGCAAGGGCGACGGCGCCATGGACGCCTCCAACCTGCTGAAACCCGCCCTGGCGCGCGGCGAACTGCACTGCGTCGGCGCCACCACCCTGGATGAATACAGGAAGCACGTCGAAAAGGACGCCGCCCTGGCCCGCCGCTTCCAGCCGGTCTTCGTCTCCGAACCGACGGTGGAGGACACGGTGTCGATCCTCCGTGGGCTGAAGGAGAAGTACGAGGTCCACCACGGGGTCCGCATTTCCGACAGCGCCATCGTCGCCGCCGCCACCCTGTCGAACCGCTACATCACCGACCGCTTCCTGCCGGACAAGGCCATCGACCTGATCGACGAGGCCGCCAGCCGCGTGCGCATGGCCGTGGACTCCAAGCCCGAGGCCCTGGACGAGATCGACCGCCGCCTGGTCCAGCTGAAGATCGAGCGCGAGGCCCTGAAGAAGGAGACCGACCAGGCCTCTCAACACCGGCTGGAGAAGCTGGAGGACGAAATCGCCGATCTGGAAGGCCAGTCCGACGACCTGACCGCCCAGTGGAAGGCCGAGAAGGAAAAGGTCGGCCAGGGCGCCCAGCTGCGCGAAACCCTGGACCGTCTGCGTCTGGAACTGACCAACGCCCAGCGCGCCGGCGACCTGGGTCGCGCGTCCGAGATCGCCTATGGCCAGATCCCCCAGATCGAGAAACAGCTGGGCGAGGCCGAGGCGAACGAGGCCGACAAAAAGGGCCCCCTGACGCCCGAGGTGGTCGACGCCGAACAGATCGCCGCCGTCGTCAGCCGCTGGACCGGCGTGCCGGTCGACAAGATGCTGGAGGGCGAGCGCGAAAAACTGCTGAAGATGGAGGAGGCCCTGTCCGCCCGCGTGGTGGGCCAGGACGAGGCGCTCGCCGCCGTCTCCGACGCGGTGCGCCGCGCCCGCGCCGGCCTGAACGACCCCAACCGGCCCCTGGGCAGTTTCCTGTTCCTGGGCCCGACCGGCGTGGGCAAGACCGAACTGACCAAGGCCCTGGCCGACTTCCTGTTCGACGACGAGGCGGCCATTACCCGGCTGGACATGTCGGAATATATGGAGAAGCACAGCGTCAGCCGCCTGATCGGGGCCCCTCCCGGCTATGTCGGCTATGACGAGGGCGGCGCCCTGACCGAGGCCGTGCGTCGCCGCCCCTATCAGGTCGTCCTGTTCGACGAGGTCGAAAAGGCCCACCCCGACGTCTTCAACGTGCTGCTTCAGGTGCTGGACGACGGCCGCCTGACCGACGGGCAGGGGCGGACCATCGACTTCCGCAACACCCTGATCATCATGACCTCCAACCTGGGCAGCCAGTATCTGGCCGATCAGGGCGAGGGCGAGGATGTGGAGGCCGTCCGCCCCTTCGTCATGGACGCCGTCCGCGCCCACTTCCGGCCCGAGTTCCTGAACCGGATCGACGAGATCATCCTGTTCCACCGCCTGGGCCGCGACCAGATGGGCGGGATCGTGCGGATCCAGCTGTCACGGTTCGAAAAGCTGCTGGCCGACCGCCGCATGACGCTCGACCTGGACGACGCCGCCCTGGCCTGGCTGGCCGACCGCGGCTACGACCCGGCCTATGGGGCGCGGCCGCTGAAACGGGTGATCCAGAAGGAGCTGGTGGACCCGATTGCGCGCAAGCTGCTGGCCGGCGAGATCGAAGACGGCGGGGTGATTGCCGTCACCGCCGGCGAGGGCGGGTTGGAGATCGGGAAGGCGCGGGTGCATTGATGCAGCTAAAAGTTCAAGGTTGAGTTCCGATGGCCTCTGAATTTGCCAGTCTTTTTAAATCTAGGCGGCTATAATTATACCTTGGAACAAGGTACTTATTTTCTTCGACGGTTGATATTTTTTGTCGTAGATCATCAGGACTATTCACAGAAAGTATATCTTTTATTTTGTTGAAATATGCAAGCGATTCGGATCGCGCATAAATTTCAAATGGATGGTATTGTCTTGCGGCGTATACTAGACTTTGTGGCCACCAAATATCGTAACCGCCTTGGTCAAGAATGGCGGAGCGAATGTATAGTGTGAATTCTGATTGCATGAATACTGTAAAAGATGGTGAGTGAGATGCGTATCGTTCCCGCAAAATGTCGGCATGCAGGCTAGTGCGATTTAATTTTAGCCGCTTTTCTCTTTCCTCGAGTGAGGAAATTGAATGTCCATAGCCTGTATATGAATGAGCGACGGGCCCGCTGTCAGTATCTCCACGGTACAGGTATCGGTAAGTTAGCATTTCCTTGGCGAGATCAAACCGTTCTTCGTTAAGAAGAATTCCGAATGAGCCAACGAACGTCTCATGCGCCAAGAAACGAAAGTTGTCGAACTGATTTGATTGCCAGCTATTCACATCTTCTGGCCGAAAGCAAAACTGATTTACGTTCTCGAGAAGGCGTAGGTACCAAGTAAATGGTGCCGGCGCATGGCTGTATCGTGCAAACGCCGTGAGTGCCGCATAAAGTTGATCAACGACCAAGCGTAATTCTGTAATTGACGATGCAACAAGATCGTCGAAGGGCTCGTCAGCGACAGGGACCAGTCTGAAGGTCTCTAGATTGGCTGCGAACTGTTCAGAAAATTCTCTCAGCGACCCTATTGCTGAACCAGATCCCGTTCGAAGAGCTTCTTCAGCCCGTTTTAGAGCCGACGACCCAGGGAGAGCTGGCTTTGCCTGACCGGTCAGGTAGCCTGGCTTCTTTCCAACAGGCGGCTTCACGTAAAGGGGTTTGTCAAAAATCCATCTTAACAGCTCGTCGTAGCTTCGCTCGTAGATGGTGTCCGCTGAGAAGTCGAAGTAGATTCGTCCTTTGTAAAAAGTTGGTACGTAGGCTTTGTTTTCTGAGTCATTCTCTGTGGTTAGAGCAGCAAATTTGTTCTGAAAGCCTTTCCCGTAAATTTCCGGAGATATTATCTGGCTTTCAGTTCCAACCCCTCCTGATCTCCCATCAGCTTTCTCGCTATAGATGCGGTCGCAGATCAGCAAAACCTTTGTTACGGTTGGGTCGGTTACCATCTGCTCCATGAACTGATTGGAATCGTGCCCGGGTTTCAAATCCCACTTGTCGAGTATCGCATCGACCCCGTCCTCTCGTAGGCGCTGGGCTAGAGCCAAAACCCAAGTTTCATGACTTGGTGAGCTCCACGAATAGGAGATGAAAGCGCGGGGGTAAGGCTTATCTGCCAATTCTGTGTCTTGCATAGGCTGAGATTGAAGTTACTTCCCCTCACGCGCAAGCCCACCCCAATCCATCACCCTCCGTCACGCCGCTTCGCGTCGCGCTGCGTCCCCATTTCATGGGGAGGAGACAGGCAAGGGCCGTCGCACCGTCTCCTCCCCGCCTGCGGGGAGGGGGACCGCCGCGCCGCTTGCGCGGGGGTGGAGGGGCTCTGGACGCCGCACGATGCGGATCGCCCCCACGCTCGGCATAGGCGAAAGACCCTCTCACGCTTGCGGGGGAGACCATCCCCGGCGTCCGCGTAGCGGACCAGGGTCGGAGGGGGAAGTGTCGCCAAAAAGGAAGACTTCCCCCATCGTCAGCCGTCTCGCTGCGCTCGACGAGCTGACACTTCCCCCGCAGGCGGGGGAAGGTCCGTGTCGCCCACGGGGCGCCTCAGGCGTAGTTGAAGCTGATCGAAATCCGGTCGGACTTGGCCTGGTTGGTCGGCACCTCGTGGCGCAGCCAGCTTTCCCACATCAGCACCGTCCCGGCCTGGGGCCGCAGATAGACGAAGGGGCGTTCGGCCTCAGGGGCGTCGTCGGTGACGCCGGGGCGGGCCATCATGAAGGGCAGGCGGGGGTCTTCCAGCTTCAGCGCGGAGGCGCCGTCGGGCACGTCGATATAGACGGTGCCGGACAGATAGGCGTGGGGGTGGATATGGCTGGTGTGGCCGCCGCCGGGCTTCAATATATTGACCCACAGATTGTCCAGACGCGGCTTCCGGGCCAGATCGAAATTCAGCGCCTGGGCATAGGCCAGGGCGTGGCGGTCCAGGTGGCGCTTCAGCTCGGCGAACTCGGGGAAGCGCTGGGGCAGGTCGTTCAGAGAGGCGTAGGAGGTGTAGCCGCGATAGGCGTTGTCGCGGCACCAGCGGCGGCCGGCGGCGTCTTCTTCGGCCATCATCCGGACCACCTCGATCAGCTGGGCGTTGAAGGCGGGCCAGCCGCGTCCCTCGGCGAGGGAGGCTTCATAGACCTGGGTGACGAAGAGGGGGCGCAGGGACATGGGGCCGGGATAGCCGGTCTGGCGCGGGGCGCAAGGCCTCGCCGTCGCAGCCGGGGAGAACCGCTGGGCAGGGGCGCACGATCCGGCTAAGACCGGGGCATGTTCAAGTCCGTCCTTGTCGCCAATCGCGGCGAAATCGCCTGTCGCGTCTTCCGCACCGCCCAGCGGATGGGGATTCGCACCATCGCCGTCTATTCCGAGGCCGACGCCCAGGCCCTGCATGTGCGGGCGGCGGACGAGGCGGTGCTGATCGGGCCGGCGCCGGCGCGCGAGAGCTATCTGGACGGGGCCAAGGTGCTGGCGGCGGCCAAGGCGACGGGGGCCGAGGCCATCCACCCCGGCTATGGCTTCCTGAGCGAAAACGCCGACTTCGCCGAGGCGGTGGCGGCGGCGGGGCTGATCTGGATCGGGCCGGACCCGGCCTCGATCCGGGCCATGGGGCTGAAGGACGCGGCCAAGGAACTGATGATCCAGGCCGGGGTGCCGGTGACGCCCGGCTATCAGGGCGCGGACCAGTCGCAAGAGACCCTGACGGCCGAGGCGGCGCGGATCGGCTATCCGGTGCTGATCAAGGCGGTCGCGGGCGGCGGCGGCAAGGGGATGAAACGGGTCGATGATCCGGCCGATTTCGCCGCCGGCCTGGCCAGCGCCCGGCGCGAGGCGGCGGCCGCCTTCGGCGACGACCGGGTGCTGATCGAACGCTACATCACCCGCCCGCGCCATATCGAGGTGCAGGTGTTCGGAGACCGGCACGGCGAGGTCGTGCATCTGTACGAGCGGGACTGCTCCCTGCAACGCCGCCACCAGAAGGTGATCGAAGAGGCGCCGGCGCCGGGCATGAGCGAGGCCGTGCGCGCCGCTGTAACGGACGCGGCGATCAAGGCGGCCAAGGCGGTCAACTATGTCGGGGCCGGGACGATCGAATTCATCGCCGACGCCTCGGACGGGCTGAAGGCGGACGGCGTCTGGTTCATGGAGATGAACACCCGGCTTCAGGTCGAGCACCCGGTGACCGAGAGCGTGACCGGCGTCGACCTGGTCGAATGGCAGTTCCGGGTGGCGGCGGGCGAGCCCCTGCCGCTGAAGCAGGATCAGATCCGCCTGAACGGCTGGGCCATGGAGGCGCGCCTCTATGCCGAAGATCCGGCGACCGGCTTCCTGCCGTCGATTGGGCGGCTGGACCATTTCGTCATGCCGGACGGGATTCGGGTCGATACGGGCGTGGAGCAGGGCGGCGAAGTCAGCCAGTTCTACGACCCGATGATCGCCAAGCTGATCGTCCATGAGGACACCCGCGAGGCGGCTGCGGCGCGCCTGGCCGAGGCGGCGGGCGAGGTCGAGGTCTGGCCGGTCAAGACCAATGCGGGCTTCCTGAAACGCTGCCTGGACCATTCTCGCTTTGTGGCGGGGGATGTGGATACCGGGTTCATCGCGGCGGAGGAGGGGGCGTTGTCCCACCCGATGGTCTCCAAAGCTGTCATCAATGACGCCAGCGATTTGCTGTGGAGATCCAGATCTGTGAACCCGGCCGATACCTGGGACACTGAGTATGGCGCGGTCGGCTTTCGCCTCAATGCGTTGCCGGTGACGGAGCACGCTTTCTTCATCAACGGGACGGCGCATCAGGGAGGCTATCTGTGTGGCCAGCCTTTAGTCCGTTACGGCCCCGAAATTGATGGCGGCTTCGTCGTCTTCTATCAGGGTGACGCCTATGAGGTGTCGCGTCGCGCGCCGCGAACCGGGTCGGCAGGCGCCGTTTCCGACGGCTCCCTTCGCGCCCCCATGCCCGGCAAGGTCGTCGCCGCCCCGGTCAAGGCGGGCGACGCCGTGACCAAGGGCCAGCCGCTCGTGGTGCTGGAGGCGATGAAGATGGAGCACGCCCTGACCGCGCCGTTCGACGGGGTGGTCGAAAGCGTCGCCGCCGTCGGCGATCAGGTCGTCGAGGCGGCGGTGCTGGCGGTGGTCAAGGCGACGGACTGACTGCGGTTCAAAGCCCGATCCCGCCCAGGGGGCGGGTCAGGATGGGGTCTTCCATCTTGGCCATCAGGCCGTAGATGGCCCGCCAGGCCCCGCTTTCGCGCAGGTCCCGGCTCCAGGACTGGTGTGTGGGCTGATCGACCCAGACCTCCGTCACCCACAGGGTTTCCGCGTCGGCCAGGTCGTGGGCGACGACGTAGGAATGGCATCCGTGTTTCTTCACCGCCGGGTCCGTCAGCAGAAGCGCCAACTCGTCGCGGCGGCCGGGATACGCCGTCAGGCGTGTGATCAATCCGTACATGAGCGTTCCGTTGCGCCGTGAATAATCAGGCGCCAGACGAAGCCTAAAGCTTGAGCGTAAAGAGAAACTGGCCAAGACCTCTAGGGGAGATTACGTGGTCGCCATGCCGCTTCACATCATCAAGCTGGGCGTCGGGGTTTCCGACGTCGAATGGCTGGAACGCCGCGCCGCCAAGGGCGGTCCTCTGGTGGTCCACACCCGGATGACGCCCAAACGCGCTGCGGAGATCGAGGACGGCGGGTCGCTGTACTGGGTGGTGAAGGGCGTGGTCGTCTGTCGCCAGCCGGTTCTGGACATCGCGACCCTGGGCGAGGGCAAGCAGAGCCGGTGCGAGATCAAGCTGGAGCCTCGGGTGATCCGCACGGCGCCCCTGGCGCGGCGGCCCTTCCAGGGCTGGCGCTATTTCGAGCCCAAGGACGTCCCGCCTGATCTGGATACGTTGGACGCCGGCGAGGCGCCGGAGGAGTTGGTCCGTCAACTGCGTGAACTGGGCGCCTGGTAGCCAAGACCCCGGAGGTTTTGGGAGTTGACCCCGACGATCCCGCATGGCCTGTGCCGCCTCCGATGATCGCGCTCAGCCCCCAGACCCGCACCGCCTTCCACGACCTGCTGCACCTGGCCTGGCCGGTCATCCTGGCGCGGATCGGCATCATGACCATGGGGCTGACCGACGCCATTGTCGTGGGCAACTTCTCCAGCCGCGAACTGGCCTTCCACTCTCTGGCCTGGGCGCCCACCTCCATCGTCGTGACGACGGCGGTCGGTCTGATGCTGGGCGTTCAGGTGATGACCGCGCGGATGCTGGGCGAGGGACGGCGGCACGCGGTCGGCTCGGTGCTGCGCCGGGGCATGACCTATTCGTTGCAGATCGGCGTGGTCTCCATGATCGCCCTGATCGCGATCGGTCCGTGGGGGCTCGGCAAGATGGGCCTGGAAGACGGTCTGGCCGAGGGGGCGAGCCCCGCCCTGATCGTCTTCGCCCTGTCCATGCCCTTTTATCTGATCTCGGTGACGGGCCAATTCTTCCTGGAAGCCCTGGGGCGGCCCAAGCCCGGCATGGTCGCCATGTGGGTCGCCAATGGGGTCAATCTGACGCTGAACCTGCTGTTGGTGCCGGATCTTTTGGGGATCGG
The DNA here is from genome assembly GCF_059424365.1 of Brevundimonas sp. GW456-12-10-14-LB3. Classification (NCBI taxonomy): domain Bacteria; kingdom Pseudomonadati; phylum Pseudomonadota; class Alphaproteobacteria; order Caulobacterales; family Caulobacteraceae; genus Brevundimonas; species Brevundimonas sp. GW456-12-10-14-LB3. Next base: position 160,235 of record NZ_JBWKZJ010000003.1, on the reverse strand, counting down.
CTTCAACGGCGCCTTCGCCTCGGCCTGGGCGACCTTCGGGGCGCGGGCGGCCCTGGCGCTCTTTCTGGTGGTTTATATTCTGCGCCTGCCCGAGGCGCGCGCCCTGGGTGTATTCGACAAGCCCGAACGCGATCCCCAGGCCGCGCGGGAACAGGTCAAGGTCGGCCTGGGCGCCGGCGCCTCCTATTTTATCGAGGTCGGAGCCTTTTCCGGTTTCACCTTCTTCGCCGGCCAGATCGGCGCGGCCGAGACGGCGGCCTGGGCCGTGGTGCTGAACGTCTCGGCCATCGTCTTCATGCTGCCCATGGGGCTGTCCTCGGCGACGGCGGTGCTGGTGGGCCGCAGCTATGGCGCCGGCGATGGCCGAGGGGTGTTGCGGGCCGGTCTGGTCGGCCTGGGCGTCGTCACGGCCCTGACCTTCGTCGTCGCCCTGGCGGTCTGGCCCAGCGCCCATCTGATCGTCGGCGCCTATAACCGCGACCCGGCGCTCTTGGCCATCGCCGCCCCGGCACTGGCGCTGGCGACCCTGTTCTTCGTAGCGGACGGCATCCAGGTGGTGGCCGCCCAGGCGAACCGCGCCGCGGGCGACGTCTGGTGGCCGACCATCCTGCATTTCACCGCCTATGGGGCTGTCATGATGCCGCTGGGCTGGGTCCTGGCGCACCAAATGGGCGTGAACGGCTTGGTGTGGGCGGTGGTCATCGCCAGCCTTGCCTCCTCGACCCTGTTGACGGGGCGATTCATCCGTATCGCGCGCCGTCTGCCGCAAGGCGTTTGAGGAAACCGCGCCGCCGATCTATATCCCTGCGCTTCCCCGAACTCCTGGACGATCATGGCCCGCATCCTCATCACCTCGGCGCTGCCCTACATCAACGGCATCAAGCACCTGGGGAATCTGGCGGGCTCGATGTTGCCGGCCGACGTCTGGGCGCGGTTCAAGCGGGCCCAGGGCCATCAGGTCCTCTATATCTGCGCCACCGACGAGCACGGCACCCCGGCTGAACTCGCCGCCGCCGCCGCCGGTCAGGACGTGCGGACCTATTGCGACGAGCAGCACGAGATCCAGAAGGCCGCCGGCCAGGCCTTCGGCCTCAGCTACGACTGGTTCGGCCGGTCCTCGAACCCGCAGAACCATCGGTTGACCCAGCATTTCGCGGAGGCGCTGGAGAAGAACGGCCTGATCGAGGAGCGGGTGGATCGGATGATCTATTCGATCGACGACGCCCGTTTCCTGCCCGACCGCTATGTCGAGGGGACCTGCCCCCACTGCGGCCATGTCGGCGCGCGCGGCGATCAGTGCGACAACTGCGGTCGGCTGCTGGACCCGACCGACTTGATCGACCCCTATTCGTCAGTGTCGGGCTCCCGGAATCTGGAGGTACGTGACACCCGCCACCTGTATCTGCTTCAGACCCGGATCGAGCCCCAGATCCGCGCCTGGGTCGACGGCAAGACCGGCTGGCAGACCCTGGCCAAGTCCATCGCCTACAAGCATCTGGACGAGGGGCTGATCGATCGGGGCATCACCCGCGACCTGGCCTGGGGCGTGCCGGTGACCAAGGACGGCTTCCCCCGCCCGGGCATGGAGGACAAGGTCTTCTACGTCTGGTTCGACGCCCCCATCGAATATATAGCCGCGACCGAGGAGTGGGCCGAGGCTACGGGCCGGACCTGGCGCGACTGGTGGCGTCTGGACGAGGGGGCGGACGACGTCCGCTACGTCCAGTTCATGGGCAAGGACAATGTCGCCTTTCACACGGTCAGTTTCCCCGCGACCATCATCGGCTCGGGCGAGCCGTGGAAGACGGTGGATCAGCTGAAGGCCTTCAACTGGCTGAACTGGTACGGAGGCAAGTTCTCGACCAGCCAGAAGCGCGGCGTCTTCATGGACCAGGCGCTGGAGCTGCTGCCGGCCGACTACTGGCGCTGGCGCCTGACGGCCTATGGGCCGGAGCACGCGGATTCGGCCTTCACCTGGGAGGATTTCCAGGCCTCGACCAACAAGGATCTGGCCGACGTTCTGGGCAATTTCGTCAATCGGATCGTCAAATTCGCCGAGTCCAAGTTCGACGGCGTCGTGCCGGAGGGCGGGGAACCCGGTCCGGTCGAGATCCAGCTGGAGGCCGACATCCGGGCCGCCGTGGCCGAGGCGACCGAACAGTTCGAGGCGATGGAGTTCCGCAAGGCCGCCGTCGCCATCCGCGCCGCCTGGGTGCTGGGCAACGAATATCTGCAGGTCGCCGCCCCCTGGACCGCCCTCAAAACCGACCGCGACCGGGCGGCGGTGGGCGTGCGCACCGGCCTGAACCTGGTGGCCCTGTTCGCCCGTTTGGCGGCGCCGATTCTGCCCTTCTCGGCTGAGAAGATCGCCGCCTCGGTCGGCTCGACCGATCTCAGCTGGCCCGCAGCGGACGAGGACTTGCTGAACCGTCTGCCGGTCGGCGGCAAGGTCGAGGCTCAGGGCGTGCTGTTCGCCAAGATCGAAGACGCCCAGGTGGCGGAATGGTCCGAACGCTTCGGCGGGGCGGAGGCCTGAAATCGCCTCAAGTGCGATTCCACGGCGCCCGGTTCAGCAGCAGGGCCAGTCCGCACCAGCCGGTGACGCCTGCGGTCGCCAAGGCCGCGCCGAACAATCCGGCGACGACAAAGCCGGCGGGGTGGATCAGAAAGCCCGCCGTCACGCCTGCGGTCACCAACAGGCCGATGGCGATCTGCACTTGGCGGAAGATCGACAGCCGTGGCGCACCCGCGGTCGCGCCGACTACGGGCAGGCCCGCCGCCTCCCAGGCTTCGATGCCGCCTTCCAGATTGAAGACCGGCTGGCCGCCCGGCGCCACACGGCCTACCGCAACGCAGGCCTGTCCGCCGCGTCCGCCCTTCTGGCACTGGAAGATGATCTTGCGGTCAGACGGCAGGTCCATCGCGCCCAGCGCCGCCGCCGCCTGAGCCAGCGGCGCCGACATCGCATAGGGAATGTGGACGGTCGAAAACTCCGCCGGTTCGCGAACGTCGATCAGAACGGCTTGGCCAGAGGCCAGCCACTCCTGCGCCTGACGGGGAGAGAGTGTAGCGATCATGGTCAATCCTTGGCGCAGAAGTGGGTGTAGAGCACCGTCATGATCTCCACTGCGGCCGGGTGGACGATGAAGTAGGTCAGGGTGCGGTGGTCCCGGCGGTAATCGACCACCTCCTCGTCCTTCAGCTTGGACAGGTGCTGGGACATGGAGGTGGGGGCGATCCCCGTCTCGGCGATCAGGGTCGAGACGTTGCGCTCGCCTTGGGCTAGGGCGCAAAGGATCAGCAGCCTGTGCGGATTGGCCAAGCCTTTCAAAAAGGCGGCGGCTTCGTCAGCCCTTGGGGGGAGGGCCTCGGATAGATCGCCGGCGAGCGCGTCTTTACATTTCATATTTCGATCATATCATAAAAATCGAAATTGAAAAGGAGGCCGCCATGGCCAAGGACTATACGGCGCTGACGCGCGACATCTCGGCCTATATCGGCGAACTGCGCCGGGCGCAGCCGGGGCCGATGCAGGCCTTTTCGGAGTTGGCCAAGACGGCGACCGCCGACGGCGCCCTGGACAAGAAGACCAAGGAGCTGATCGCCCTGGCGATCGGCGTGTCCCAGCGGTGCGACGGCTGTATCGGCTTTCATGCCAAGGCGCTGAAGGATTTGGGCGCGACGCGCGACGAGATCGCCGAAGTCATGGCCATGACGGTCTATATGGGCGGCGGCCCGGCCCTGATGTACGCCGCCGACGCCCTGCGCGCCTACGACCAGTTCGCCGAGGCCGACTAACCCTCGATGATCGGCAGACCGGCGGCGTACCAGGCCTGGATCCCACCGGTCAGGTTGAACAGCGGCTGACCCTCCGGCCCGGTCGGGCCGATGAAGGCGCAGACCTGATGGCTGCGACCGCCCTTCAGGCACATGACCACGATCTTGCGGTAGGCCGGAAGGTCCAGCGCCTGCCAGGCTGCGGGCATGGCGCTGAGCGGGGCCAGGATCGCGCCCTCGACGTGGGCGGCGGCGAACTCGTCCGCCTCGCGCACGTCGATCAGCACGGCTTCGCCCGCTTGCAGCCAGGCGGCGGCGGTTTCGACATCGACCGTCGCGACCGTCATGCGGCGGACGCAGTCGGGGCGGCGGGCGCAGGGGCGGAACTGTCCTCGGTCCGCTTTTGGCCCATGTGTTTGGCCGCTTCCTCGGGACTTATCTCGATGAAGGCCGGCGCCGAGGCGTTGAACTCATCCATATGGCCGGTGCGGACCACCACCTGACGCGCGCCGTCCCAGATCATATGCAGGGCGACGTACAGAACCACGACCAGACCGAAATAGCCGATCCAGCGGAAGCGGTGCAGCAGGCGGGCGATATAGGTCGCCGCCACACCCATCAGGGCGATGGACAGGATCAGGCCGAAGACCATGATCCAAGGGTGTTCGTGGGCGGCGCCGGCGACGGCCAGCACATTGTCCAGCGACATGGTGATGTCGGCGATCATGATCTGGAGCAGGGCGGCGCCGAAGGACTTGCGCTTGACGCCCAGCTCTTCGGGCGAGGGGCCGGTGCCGTGCTCGATGCTCAGGGCGAGCTCCAGCTCCTTTTCCGCCTCGGCCTGATCGTGGGTGCGCTGCTCCTGCAGTTCGCGCCACATCTTCCAACAGACCCAAAGCAGCAGAAGACCGCCCGCCAGCAGCAGCCCGACCAGGGCCAGCAGCTGCACGGTGATCAACGCAAAGCCGATGCGCATGACCACGGCGGCGGCCAGGCCGATCAGAATGGCCTTCTTGCGCTGCTCCTGGGGCAGGGCGGCGGCGGCCAGGCCCACGGCGACGGCGTTGTCGCCGGCCAGGACCAGATCCATCAGCAGAACCTGGCCCAGCGCGGTCGCTTGGCTGGCGAGTTCGGGAGAAGAGAGGAATTCCATGGCCGCTCCTTAACCTCGCCCGCGCCGTCTGTCAGCCGCGTTGCGCGCGCGCAGCCTCATAAAGCGCCACGGCCGCCGCATTGGAGACGTTCAGGCTCTCGAATCCGCCCGGCATGGGGATCTTGGCCAGGACGTCGCAATGTTCGGCCACCAGCCGGCGGATGCCGTCGCCTTCGGAGCCCATGACCAGGACCGTCGGCTGGGCGTCCAGCGCCTCTTCCAGCGTCTGCTCGGCCGAACCGTCCAGGCCGACCGCGCGCCAGCCCAGATCCGCCAGTCTTTCCAGGGCGCGCGACAGATTGGTCACTCGCGCATGGGGCAGGCGTTCGGTGGCGCCGACCGCCGCCTTGGCCAGGGCGCCGGCCAGGGCGGGCGCATGGCGATCCTGAACGACGATCCCCCGAGCCCCAAAAGCCAAGGCGGAGCGGAAGATGGCGCCGACGTTCTGCGGATCGGTCAACTGGTCCAGCATCACGATGACCCCCTGGGCCGGATCGGCCAGATCGTCCAGCGACACTCCTTCCAGCGGCTGGACCTTGAAGGCCAGGCCCTGATGGACGGCGCCGGGCGGCAGCATGCGGGTCAGGATCTGGCCCTCGACCACTTCGATCTTGTGGCCGTGCGCCAATCGGCCCTCCTCGATTTCGGCGGCGCGCTCGGGCGTGGCCAGCAACCGGCCCATGCCGCGCCGCGCCGGATTCGCTAGGGCGGCGAGGACGGGGTGACGGCCCCACAGAAAATTATCGGCGTCCGCCTTGCCGCGATCGGGCGAACGCGGGGTTCGGCTCGCGTCGTCTCGGCCGGAAAAGCCTTGTGCGACAGGCTTTTGGACCTTTTCCCGCGGGCCGGAAGACCGGTTTGCGGGGATTGGTTTTTTACCGCTTCTACGGTCGTTGCGTTCTGATTTCGACGACACTATAAGACGCCCTCCGATTTGGAGCCCCAAGGGCTTTCGGGTCTGGGCGCCCCCTCTATCGCAGAGGAGGCGACATGCCGAAGGCTTTTGTTTCGTCCCGCTTGATTATGGGCGGAACGAGGGGTCCGGCGGTTCGACAAGGCGCGTTGGGGGAATGTCCCGAGCGGCAAAGGGGGGGGACTGTAAATCCCCTGCGTAAGCTTCGAAGGTTCGAGTCCTTCTTCCCCCACCACGCGCCTTCGAACACGACGGATCAGGACGACGGAGAGGAATCGGCTGCGGCGTTCCCCGGAACTTCCGCAGTCTCCGCGCGGGTATAGCACAATGGTAGTGCAGCAGCCTTCCAAGCTGAGGATGTCGGTTCGATCCCGTCTACCCGCTCCAGGTTTTTAGATCAGCATCGCGCCCCTCAACCCGGGCCATCAGGAGTTTGGCCATGGCCAAGGAAAAGTTCGAACGCACGAAGCCGCACTGCAACATCGGCACGATTGGTCACGTTGACCACGGCAAGACGACGCTGACGGCGGCGATCACGATGACGCTGGCGAAGGCCGGCGGCGCCAAGGCGATGAACTACGCCGACATCGACGCCGCGCCGGAAGAGAAGGCGCGCGGCATCACGATCAACACGGCGCACGTGGAATATGAGACGGCGAACCGTCACTATGCGCACGTCGACTGCCCCGGCCACGCCGACTATGTGAAGAACATGATCACCGGCGCGGCGCAGATGGACGGCGCGATCCTGGTGGTTTCGGCCGCGGACGGCCCGATGCCGCAGACGCGCGAGCACATCCTGCTGGCTCGTCAGGTGGGCGTGCCGGCCCTGGTGGTCTTCATGAACAAGGTCGACCTGGTCGACGACGAAGAGCTGCTGGAGCTGGTCGAGATGGAGGTGCGCGAGCTCTTGAGCTCGTACCAGTTCCCGGGCGACGAGATCCCGATCACCAAGGGTTCGGCCAAGGCCGCGACCGACGGCGTGAACCCGGAGATCGGCGAACAGCGCATCCTGGCGCTGATGGAAACCGTCGACAGCTACATCCCGCAGCCGGAACGTCCGGTGGACCTGCCGTTCCTGATGCCGGTGGAAGACGTCTTCTCGATCTCGGGCCGCGGCACCGTGGTGACCGGTCGCGTCGAGAAGGGCATCATCAAGGTCGGTGAAGAAGTCGAGATCGTCGGCATCCGTCCGGTCCAGAAGACGACCTGCACGGGCGTCGAAATGTTCCGCAAGCTGCTGGACCAGGGTCAAGCCGGTGACAACGTCGGCGTTCTGCTGCGCGGCACCAAGCGTGAAGACGTCGAGCGCGGTCAGGTTCTGTGCAAGCCGGGTTCGATCACCCCGCACACCAAGTTCCTGGCCGAGGCCTACATCCTGACCAAGGAAGAGGGCGGCCGTCACACCCCGTTCTTCACCAACTATCGTCCGCAGTTCTACTTCCGCACGACCGACGTGACCGGCATCGTGAAGCTGAAGGAAGGCGTCGAGATGATCATGCCCGGCGACAACGCCGAGCTGAACGTCGAACTGATCACCCCGATCGCCATGGACCAGGGCCTGCGCTTCGCCATCCGTGAAGGCGGCCGCACCGTCGGCGCCGGCGTCGTGGCCAAGATCGTCGAGTAATCGACGGTCCAAACGACCCGAAGACCTCAGCGGCCCCCGGAGAAATCCGGGGGCCGTTTTGCTGTGCGGGCTTGGGTCTTATCGCGAGCCCAGGCTGAAGACGGACGGCACGTCACAGCGCCAGGTCTTCAGTCGCAGGGTGATGGCGGCGGCCTCCAACTGCGAGACCACGCCCAAGCCCAAGGCGGCCCAGAGCAGCGCGGTGGGCTGGCCCGTTACGAACAGTTGGGCGAACAAGACCCAGAGCGCGAGGCAGAAGAACTTGGACAACCAGTGATGTGGCGCGGCTTCGCGCCGGAACTTCACGATGCTGAGGGCTTGGTTGGCCGCTTCGAGGGCTAAAAGCGTCAGCGCGGGCGGCATCAGCGTCGGTCCCAGAGACGGGTGCATCAAAATCAGGGCGATCGCAGCGCCAAGCCAGAAGACGACATCGGCGCGACTGTCCCAAAGTCTCAGGTTCGGCGTGACGCAATCGAGACGGCGCGCGATCACGCCGTCTAAGATGTCAGACAGGACGGCGAGCGAGAGCAGGATTGCGGCCGTAATGGCTGCCGACGGGCCGATAAGCGCCAGGCCAAGCAGGGCGGGAGCCGCCACCAGCCGAAAGATCACCAGAGCCCAGGGCAGCCGCCGCATTGTGCTTGGCCTTATCGCTTCGCCGCCTCGATCATGCGGGCGATTTCGGCCGGGTCGATGCTGGCGGCGGCCTTGCCGTTGACGAAGAAGGTCGGGGTGCCTTGAAGCTTCAGGGCGGCGGCCGTGGTGTGGATGTCGGCGATGTGGCGGGTGGTGTCAGGCGCCGCCAGGGCCGCCTTGGCGCGGGCCAGATCGACGCCGTGTTCGACCAGGATGCGATCAATGGCCTCTGGCGTCAGGGCCCGCTCGGTCATCAGGGCGTCATAGACCTCGAGATACTTGCCCTGCTGATGGGCGGCCAGGGCGGCGCGGGCGGCGTATTGCGAGGTTATGTCCTCTCCCCGGTCCAGGATCGGCCAATCCTTGAAGACGAACCGGACGTCCGGATGGGCGGCCATCAGGGCGCGGTACTGGGGCGCCACCGCCTTGCAGCCGGGGCAGCGGAAGTCGAAGAATTCGATCACCGTGACCTTGGCGTCGGCCGGACCGAAAGCGGGGTCGCGGCGGTCGGGGGCCAGAAGCGCGGCGTTGGCGGCGGCGGCCTGGTTGGTTTCATCGACCCGGGCCTGCCCCTCCTTGGCCTGCAAGGCGAGGCTGGCTTCCTGCAGGACTTCGGGATGTTCCAGGAGATAGGCGCGGACATCGCTGGACCCGCCGCCGAGATAGGGCGCGGCGGCCAGACCCAGGGCGACCACCGACACGCCCAGGGCGACATAGCCGGCGACGGCCCCGTTCAACCGGCGGGCCGGGGCGGGCGGAGCGGCGGGTGTCTCGGGCGCGGGGGCGTCGTGGGTCATGAAGTCTCGCAGCAGGCGGGGAAGGGGATCAGTTCAGGGTGGCGGGGCGACGGCCGGCTTCGCGGCGATCGAGGTCCAAAAGATCATCGGGCGTCGCGCCGGACGCCAGGACGATATCGACCGCCCGGCGCCATTCGATGGAGTTCGGGTCCAGCATGCTGCGGGCGCGCAGGGCGAACTGGGTGGCCTGCTGTTCCTGGCCGGCGGCGAAATAGTATTCCGCAGTCGCCAGCCGGGCCTCGCCCTCCTTGCCCTGGGCGGCGTAGGCCTGGGCCAGCAGGCGCCAGGCCATGGTGTTGTCGCCCTCGGCCACAGTGGCGTGCTTCAACTGATCGATCGCTTCATCCAGATTGGCGCGGTCTTCCGTGCCGATCAGGGCGTGGGCCAGGTTGATCCGCAGAAGAGGGGCGTCGGGCTTCAGCCGCACCGCCTCGCGGTGGGCGGCCACGGCCTCGGCCGGGCGGCCTTCCTCAAAATAGATCTGGCCCTTCAGTTCGGCGAAATAGGGGTTCTGAGGGTCTTCGGCGATCAGGGCGTCCACGGCCGTCAGCGCCTTGTCGGTCTGGCCGTCCCGATACCAGGCGATGGCGCGAGCGTAGCGGCCGGGCAGGCTGACATCGGAAGACGGATAGGCCCGCAGGGTGGTGTTCGGCGGGTCCATGAAGGCGTGGATCTTGGCCAGGATCAAGGCGTGCTGCGCCATCCGTTCGGGGCTGTCGCGATGCGCGTAATGGGGCTGGTCCTGGACGAAACGGCGCACCGATTCGATCCGCTGCGACGACAGGGGGTGGCTGCGGAAATAGGGATAGCGGCGGGCGTCGGAGAAGACCTCCTGGGCGCGGAAATTTTCGAAGAAGGACACCAGGCCGGCGCCGGATTCGCCGGCGCCTTCCAGGGCGCGCGCGCCGGTCAGATCGGCCTCGCCCTCCTGGCTCTGCATATACTGGAGTGCGCTGATCGTGCCGAAATACTGGCTGGAGCCCAGCAGGGCGACGCCGGCGTCCGGCGCGCCTGCGGCGATGGCCAGGGCGCCCAGGGCCATGGTCATAAACATCGGCTGTTTGGCCGCGTTTTGGGCCCCGTCGCGCTGGGTGTGGCGGTTCTTGATATGGCCCGCCTCGTGCGCCATCACGCCCAACAGCTCATTGGGGTTCTTGGTCCGCAGGATCAGGCCGGTGTTCACGCCCATGATCCGCCCGCGCGTGGCGAAGGCGTTCAGCTCATTGTCATTGACCAGAAGAACCTCGACGTCGGACGGGTTCAGACCCATGGAGACGAAGACCGGATCGACCCATTCGCGGATGATCCCCTCGATCTCGGTGTCGCGGATCAGGCTCTGGGCCGAGGCCTGACCGGCGGCGACGAGGGCTGCAAAGCCCACCGCCGCCGCGGTCAGAAGGCGGGATGCGGATCGGGGAAGCCACGTCATGGCGTACTCCAAAAACGACCGGCCCCCGCCTGCATCCTGACAGCTTAATCGTGACCGATCAGCGGCGCCACCACCCGCGCTTGGGCTTTTCAGGCGGGGCGACGATTTGATTGGGGTCTTCGGCGATGATGGCTTCGATATCGACCTCGGGCTTGGGCGCCTCGAAGGTTTCCAACTCCGCCGTCGCGGCCGTCAGCACCGGCTGGTCGGCCTCGACCGCCGTCGGCGTCGCTTCCGGCTGGACCGGTTCAGGCTCAGGCGTGACGGCGGCGGCTGGCGTTTCGCTTTCGACTTCGACCTCGACCTCCGCCTCGGCCGGCGTCGCGACGGCTGGGGCGGCGGCGGTCTTGCGGCGCACGCGACGGCGCTGCGGCTCGGGCTGTACGGCGGATTGCGGTTCGGCTTGCGCCTCCGGCTGAGCCTCGGCGGCGACGGTCTCGGTCAGGACCGCCGCCTCCGGGGTCTCGTCGGCGGTTTCGGCGACGGCGGCGTCCGCCTTGAGGTCCTGGGCGTCGCCGCCTCGGCCCCGACCGCGTCTGCGACGGCGCCGCGAACGTCCGCCCTCTTCGCCGCCGCTTGCCGCAGCGACGACGTTCAGACCTTCAACCTCGGCCTCGGCCGCCGCGGGGCGATCGCCGCGCTCAGCACGGTCGGAGCGGGGCTCTGGCCGTCCCGGATTCAGCGGATCGAACCAGACATAGGGATTGTCCAGCGACGGCGTGCGGCCGCGCACCCAGCTGTAGACGTCGCGCTCGCCGTCCTCGCGCACCCGGCGCCCGCCGCGGCGTCCCCGGCGGCGGCGGCGGCCGTTTTCGTCGTCCTCGTCATCCGAGGCGTCGGCGATGTCCAGCGCATCAATGGTTTCCGTCTCGGCGCCCTCGTCGTCGCGACGCCCGCCGCGACGACGGCGACGGTTCCGTCCGCGACCGCCACCGTCGTGACGTTCGGCCCGCTCGCGCGGCTCGTCATCGTCGCTGTCCTCGCGGTCCAGGGCGTCCAGATCGTCGTCCTCGTCGTCGGTGATGATCTCTTCGTCGTCCTCCTCATCCTCGTCTTCATAGAGGGAGGCGTCGAAATCGTCGTCGAGGTTGGGCATCTCGATCTCGGGCGCGACGAAGTCCTCGTTGGTCTCGGTACGCTCGATATTGTGTTCGCCCTGGCCCAGGCTGTCGTCGATCTGGACGATGACGTTCAGACCGCGACGCTCCAGCAGCGACTGCAGATAGGCGCGCTTGTGGTTCAGGATGTAAAGGCCGACGGCGGTGCAGACCTTCAGCACCACGACGCCCGCGCCGTTCTTGCCGGCCTCGATATCGACAGCGCGCAGGGTCATCAAGGCGGCGGATTCGGCTGAGCGGATGCGGCCGGTGCCCTGGCAGTGCGGGCACGCCTCGGTTGCGCCCTCGATCACGCCCAGGCGACGACGCTGGCGGCTGATCTCCATCAGGCCGAAGGGCGAGATGCGGCCCATCTGGATACGGGCGCGGTCGGTCGACAGGGCCTCCTTCAGCACCCGCTCGACCGTGCGGTTGTTCTTGCCTTCATCCATGTCGATGAAGTCGATGACGACCAGGCCGGCGAGGTCGCGCAGGCGCAGCTGGCGGGCGGCTTCTTCCGCCGCTTCCAGGTTGGTCTTGAACGCCGTCTGTTCGACGTTGCGTTCCTTGGTGGCGCGGCCCGAGTTGACGTCGATAGCCACCAGGGCTTCGGTCTGGTTGATGACCAGATAGCCGCCCGACTTCAGCGGCACGACCGGCTGGTGGATCTGGGTCAGCAGCTCCTCGATGCCGTTGGCGGCGAACAGGGGGCGCGAGCCGCGATACAGGTGAACCTTCTTGGCCTGGGCGGGCATCAGGACGCGCATGAAGTCGCGCGCTTCCTTGAAGCCCTCGACACCCTCGACCTGAATGCCGTCGAAGTCCTTGTCGAACATGTCGCGCACGGCGCGGCGGACAAGGTTTTCTTCTTCGTAGATCAGCGAAGGGGCGTGGGAGGCGAGGGTAGTCTCGCGGATCGTCTCCCACAGACGCAGCAGATATTGATAGTCGCGCTTGATCTCGGCCTTGGTGCGCTTGGCGCCGGCCGTGCGAATGATCAGGCCCATGCCCTTGGGCACGTCCAGGGCGGCGACGGCGCTCTTCAGCCGGCGACGGTCGGAGGTGTTGGTGATCTTGCGGCTGATGCCCCCGCCCTTGCCGGTGTTGGGCATCAGCACGCAGTAGCGGCCGGCCAGCGACAGCCAGGTGGTCAGGGCCGCGCCCTTGGCGCCGCGCTCGTCCTTGACGACCTGCACCAGCAGGATCTGGCGACGCTTGATGACGTCCTGGATCTTGTAGCGGCGCATCAGGCGGCGCTTCAGCCGCTCTTCGTCGGCCAGGGCGGCCTCCGGATCGACGTCGTCGCCGGTGGATTCCCGATCCAGATCGTCCTCGTCCTCGTCGTCATGCGCCTCGGCCATGATGGCTTCGCGGTCCGCGACGGGGATCTGGTAGTAGTCCGGGTGGATTTCGTTGAAGGCCAGAAAGCCGTGACGGTTGCCGCCGTATTCGACGAAGGCGGCCTGTAGGCTGGGCTCTACGCGAGTGACCTTGGCAAGATAGATGTTGCCGCGAAGCTGGCGCTTCGCGCGGGATTCGAAGTCGAATTCCTCAATCTGGCGTCCGTCTACGATGGCGACCCGGGTTTCTTCCGGGTGGGCCGCATCGATCAGCATGGTCTTTGACATGGAAAGTCTCTCTCTGGCGCGCACAGGCCGACCGTCCCGAAACACGGGGCAGGGTCATGGCGGCTCGCCGAATGGGGGTAGGGGCCGGCGCGTGCGACTTCCCTTCGCCGAGGAGGGCGAAAGAGGCTTGGTCAAGCCGTAGGGGAAGGCAGGCGGAAAGGCCCATGGAGGTCGTCGGTCCTGAACCGGGCGCGCCAAACCTGGGGGGAAGGCCGCGACCCTGGTCCGCTCTTCGAACCATCGGCGACGCCGGGGCGGTTCTCGGATTGGTGAAAGTCAGCGCCGCGAGGAGGGCGCGCCCCCATTCGCAAGGGCGAAAGGGCGCGATCGTTTCGCGGACGGACCACAGCATAGTCACGCTGCATGCGAATTAAAAGGTGTTCGGCCTTAACCCCCTGAATACGAGCCTCTGGCATGATGGATCCGAAGTCGCAGTAGGAGTGGTTTGCAGGCGTCATGGGTGGTCGCGCTGTCACAGGGATGAGCCGTTGGGGCGCGAAGGAATGGGCGATGACCGCCCTGGCCTTCGTGGTCATCTGCGCCTGCGTCCTGTTTGCGACGCGCGGTTTCGCCTGGGGCGCCCAGGGCGACGTGCTGGCCGTGCGGTTCGGCGCCGACCGGGATCGGACCCGTGTAGTCATTGATCTGGACAAGTCCACACAGGGGCGCGTGATCAATGCGGGAGACGGCGGACGGATCACCCTGGCTCTGGCCGGAGTGGCGCCGGGACGCGGCCTGAACGGCGGCGGATCGGGCCTTGTCCGCGCCTATCAGGTGACGGCGGTCGGCGGCGCCTCTCGCGTTGAGTTGGAGCTGGCGCGCGACAGCCAGATCGAGCGACGCTTTCTTCTGCCGCCTGGCGACGGGGTGGCCCACTATCGCTATGTGGTCGATCTAAAGGCGAACGGAGGCGCCGTCGGCCCCGCTGCGCCGCGTGTCTCGCCGACCCCGGCTCCCCGACGTGCCGAAAAACCGCTGGTCGTCATCGACGCGGGCCACGGCGGCCGCGATCCGGGGGCAAGCGGCGCGAAGGTGAGTGAGAGTGAGGTGACTCTTGCCGCAGCCCTGGCCCTGAAGGCCGAGCTGGAGCGCACGGGCCGGTATCGCGTCCTGCTGACACGCGAAACCAACACCTATGTCGATCTGTATCGCCGTGTCGCCATTGCGCGTCGCGCTGACGCGGACCTGTTCATCTCGCTGCACGCGGATGCTGGGACGGACCCGGCCGTGCGGGGCGCCAGCGTCTACACCCTGTCCGAACAGGGCGCCGGGCGGGCGGTGCGCGAGTTCACGCGGAGCGACAACTGGCATCGCGAGCTGCATCTGCCCGGCCGTGACCCTTCGGTGGACCGCATCCTGCTGGACATGACCCAGCGTGCGACCCAGAACCGGTCGGCCCAGTTCGCCCGTGTGCTGCTGACGCATCTGGAGGCCTCGGACCATCCGCTGCTGCGCCGCAGCCATCGCGATGCGGGCCTGGCCGTGCTTCTGGCGCCGGATGTGCCGGCGGTTCTGCTGGAGATGGGCTTCATCACCAATCCCGAGGACGAACGGCTGTTGACCGATGAACGGGCGCGTCGCCGCCTGATGAGGTCGGTCGCCGACGGCATCGACCGCTATTTTCGCGAGCCCGCCGCGGCCCTGATGACCGCCTCCAACGACGGACCCGCCGGTCAGCCCTGACCGGTCGGCAACCAAGCCGGGGCTTGGCGGTTGTCGGATCATGAAGAGAGCAATCGTCACAGGAGGCGCCGGCCTGATCGGCGCCGGCATATGTCAGGCCCTGGCCAGCGAAGGCTGGCAGGTCGTCTCGTTCGACAAGAAGGCCGCCGCGCCGGGCACGCGGCAGATCCTGTGTGACGTCAGCGACGAAGCCTCGGTCGCCGCCGCCTTCGAGGATCTGGGGTGGTCCGAGCTCGATCTTCTGGTCAACAACGCCGGCATCGCTGATCCCGCGAATGGTCCGTTGGCGGAATTGTCGCTGGAGGCATGGCGCCGCACCCTGGACAGTCACCTGACCGGCGCCTTTCTGATGAGCCGTGCGGTCATTCCCCGCCTGAAGGAAGGGGCAAGCGTCGTCAACATGGCTTCGACCCGCGCCTTCATGTCCGAGCCGGAGACGGAAGCCTACGCCGCGGCCAAGGGGGCCCTTGTCGCCCTGACCCACGCCATGGCGATCAGCCTGGGGCCAAAGGTGCGGGTCAATGCGATCGCGCCGGGGTGGATCGCTGATCCTGACGATGTGACCGCTGCCGACCATGAGCAGCATCCGGTCGGTCGGGTGGGGCGGGCGAAGGACGTCGCCCAGGCCGTGCTCTATCTAGCGGCGGCCGAGTTCGTCACAGGACAGGTGCTGACCCTGGACGGCGGGATGACGCGAAAGATGATCTACGCCGACTAGGGGCGAGCTGTCCTAGGCCAGGCCCGCTTTCTTCAGCGTCTTCCAGGCCTTGATCACCCGCTGTAGCTTGGCCTCGGCGCCGCGGTCCCCGCCGTTGGTGTCGGGATGAAAGCGCTTCAGCATCTCGTGGTAGCGGGCCTTGACCGCCGCCTTGTCCGCGCCGGGCTCCAGGTCCAGATCGGCCAAGGCGCCGCGCTCCAGCTTGCCGACGCGCCGATCCTCGGTCGGCGACTGGGGCGCCTGATCGCCGCGACGGCCGAAAAGGCCGAAACTGTCGCGCCATGAGCCGGCGCCTGTGGTGTTCGACGTACCCATCTTCGCCGAGAAGGCGGCGGCTTCGCGCGTGAATCGACCCGCCTTCATCTCCCAGGTCGGGCGTCCGCCCGTCATGGCCTCGTTTTCCTGAGCCGCGCGAATCTCGCCTTCGGTCATGCCGGCGTAGAAGTTCCAGCCCTTGTTGTACTCACCCGCATGGGCCTGGCAGAACTCATAAAAGTCGTTCAATCGTTCGCGCGACTTGGGCGCCTTGGCGGTTGCGGCGCGGCGGCAGTCCGGCCACTGGCACGGCTTTTCGCCGGGCTTGAGATGCAAAACATCCGCCTGGGCCGCTTCCTCCTCGGCCTTTGGCGGCTTCACGCGAATGTCGGTGAATCGCGGCTTGTATTGAAAGGAGGCGGACATCACACGAAGTGTAGTTCGGATTTGGACCTCTTCAAGGAAACGATCATGTCAGACGGGCCCGTGGCGACGATTATCCGTGAAAAACTGACCGCTGCGTTGTCGCCGCAACGTCTTGAGATCGAGGACGACAGCTGGCGGCACGCCGGCCACCATCACGAGGGCGGCATGGACGCCCAGCCGGGTGGGGAGAGTCATTTCAACCTTGTGATCGTGTCGTCCGCCTTCGAGGGCGTTTCGCGAGTGCTGCGCCAGCGCCGGATCAACGACCTGCTGCGCGCCGAACTGGCCGGGCCTGTACACGCCCTGTCCATAAAGGCCCTGACGCCGGCGGAGGCCGTTCACAGCGTCTGATTGCGGCGGAGACCAGCGTTCACTCCGTCTTAGAACCTTCGTACTAGCGTCGCGCCTTACAAAGAACGTGGGGGCGGGTTCATATGGTTGAATCGGACGGTGTTGCTAAGACATTTCCCGGTGATCGGCGCGCGGGCGACCCGGCCCAGGCCCTGACGGCCATCCTGCAAACCCAGTATCTGCGCTATGTCATCATCGCCTCCTGGGCCCTGGCGCTGTTGGGCACCGCCCCTTGGTGGCAAGCTCTGATCTGGTTCGTGATGACCCTGGGGGCCGGCACGATCCGGGGCGTGGTTGAGCACAAGCTGCGTGATCGGGTGGAGGCAGGCTGGGGCATGGTCTTCCCAGCGGTCGCGACCGTCACCACCGCCGCCTGGGCCGTCGCCCCCCTGATGGCCTGGTACTCCGGCGCGGTTTTCGGCCAGGCTTTGGCGGTCGGCTTCATCATTTGCGGCTATGTGCTGGTCTTCGCCCAGCTTCGTAATTCGCCGCTGCACGCGATCATCGTCTCGTCGCCCTATGGGGCGGCGGCGGCGATCATGTTGCTGAGCTGCTGGGGCGAGCCTCAGTTCTGGTCGATGATTGCGGTGCTGCCGTGCGTGGTCGCCGTGCTGTTCGTGCTGGTGACCATGACCATGTTGCGCGAGAGCCGGATCGAGGCCTTCCAAGCCCACCAGGCCCATCTCATCGAAGAGCTGGAGGCCGCCCGTGACAAGGCGGATGCGGCGAACCAAGCCAAGTCCAACTTCCTCGGCGTCATTTCGCACGAGCTGCGAACGCCGATGAACGGCGTCCTCGGCGCGGCGCAGCTGCTCAGCGCAACCCGGCTGGAGGCCGCCCAGCGCGAATATCTGTCGATCATCCGCAACTCCGGCGACAACCTTCTGTCGCTGCTGAACGACATTCTCGACATGACCAAGATCGAGGCCGGCAAGATGACCTTCGAGGTCGTCGATGTTGTGGTGGAGGACCTTCACCGTCGGATCACCGGACCCTTCGAGGCCCAGGCCGAGGCCAAGGGTCTGACGTTCGCGTCTGAACTGGAAGGCGAGATTCCGGCGGTCGTGCGCGGCGATCCGCTGCGCGTCTGCCAAGTCGTGCAGAACCTGTTGTCCAACGCCGTGAAATTCACCGACGGCGGCGAAATTCTCTATCGCGTGCGCGGCACGCGCATCTCCGATCGGCGCGTCGGCTTTGAATTCTCGGTGACGGACAGCGGATCGGGCATATCCGAAGCGGATCTGGCCCGGCTGTTCCAGCCCTTCACCCAGGTGGACGCCTCATCCACGCGGCGCTTCGGCGGAACGGGCCTGGGTCTGACCATCGCACGCCGGATGGCCAACATCATGGGCGGCGACATCACGGTGGACTCCGAGGTGGGGCGCGGATCGTGCTTCACCCTGACCGTAGAGGCCGAGGTCGTGGAATGGCTTCGCCCTGTCGCGACCGGCGCCGTAGAGGCCGAGGTCGAGGAAGGGGTTGCGCTGAGGGTGCTGGTGGTCGAGGACCACCCCGTCAACCGCATGATCCTGGAAGCCTGGATGAGCACGGCCTCCCACGCCGCCGTCACGGCGGAGAATGGACAGTTGGCCGTAGAGGCGGCGTCCGAACAGCCGTTCGATCTGATCATAATGGACGTCAACATGCCGGTCATGGATGGGCTGACGGCGACTCGGCGCATTCGGGACGGAGACGGGCCGAACGCCGACACGCCGATCGTTGTGCTGTCGGCCTCAGCCCGCAGCGAGGATCACGAAGCCGGGCTGGAGGCCGGCGCGGACGCCTATCTGACCAAGCCGATCGACTTCGCCGCCTTGGCGGAGATGATGGGCCGTGCCGCCGGCGGGCGCGCAGCCCTGAGCGCTGCTGAGGATTCGCCGAGCCAGTCGGCCGCAGCCTGACGCGACTGATTTAAGGGGGCGCGCAAGGCGCGGCGGCGGGAAACCTCCGTCGCCTTCTTCGTTCTGGGCTGACGGCGCCGCTCGCCGCGGCCAGACTGGATCATCATGCGCGCCTTCGCCGAACTTCTGGATCGCCTGTCTTTGACGGCGTCGCGCAACGCCAAACTGGTGCTGGTCCGGGACTATCTGAAGGCGACCCCCGATCCGGATCGGGGCTGGGCCTTGGCGGCCCTGACGGGGGATCTGACCTTCGACGCCGCCAAGCCGGCCATGATCCGAAAGGCGGTCGAAGGGCGGGTCGATGCGACCCTGTTCGGCTGGTCCTACGACTATGTCGGCGACCTGGCCGAGACCGTCGCCCTGATCTGGCCCGGTCAATCGGATCATCGCCCCAACCGCGAACCCGAACTGGGCGAGGTGGTGGACGCGCTGCGCGCTGCGGGCCGCACCGAGGTTCGAGCCTTGCTGGAAACCTGGTTGGACGCTCTGGAGCCGAAGGGGCGATGGGCCTTGCTGAAGCTGATGACGGGCGGACTGCGGGTCGGTCTGTCGGCGCGCCTGGCCAAGACGGCGGCGGCCATGATGCGCCCCGCCGAAGCGGTTGCGCCTCCTAAGGCGGAAGGCGGGGAGGCGCGTGCGGTCCTGGAGCCGGTGGACGTATCGGCGGTGGAGGAGGTCTGGCATGCTGTGGACCCGCCTTACGCTGATCTGTTCGCCTGGCTGGAAGGTCGCGCCGAACGGCCGAGCCCCGATGCGCCTGGACGGTTCAGGCCGGTCATGCTGGCCGTGGCCGTCGATGAGACGGCCGATCTGCCGCGGCTCGATCCAGCCGACTACGCCGCCGAATGGAAGTGGGACGGCATCCGCGTTCAGGCGGTGGTCGAGGGCGGTGTGCGCAAACTGTGGTCGCGCACCGGCGACGAGATTTCAGCCGCTTTTCCTGACGTGATGGAGACCCTAGCCTTCGCGGGCGCCTTGGACGGCGAACTGGTGGTCTGGCGGGACGGGGCCGTGGCGCCCTTCGGCGATCTGCAGCAAAGGCTGAACCGCAAGACGGTCGACGCCAAGGCCATGGCCGCCTTTCCCGCCGCCGTCATCGCCTATGATCTGCTGGCCGATGAGACCGGCGATTTACGGGCGCTGCCCCTCAGAGACCGCCGCGCCCGGCTGGAGGCGCTGGTCGGCGCCCATCCCGAGGCGCGCCTGCATCTCTCGCCTCTGGTCGATTACGCAGACTGGACGGAGTTGGCGCGGCTGCGGGCCGATCCGCCGGTCGGGGCGGCGGCCGAGGGCTTGATGCTGAAACGGTGGGACAGTCCCTATGTGGCCGGCCGACCAAAGGGGCCGTGGTTCAAGTGGAAACGTGATCCCCACGTCATCGACGCCGTTCTGATGTACGCCCAGCGCGGTCACGGCAAACGGTCGAGCTTCTACTCAGACTACACCTTCGGCGTCTGGACCGAGGCGGGCGCGCTGACCCCCGTCGGCAAGGCCTATTTCGGCTTTACCGACGAAGAGCTGAAGCAGTTGGACAAGTTCGTGCGGGACCATACCGTCGAGCGGTTCGGACCGGTGCGGTCGGTTCGGGCAGAACGGGATTTCGGCCTGGTGCTGGAGATCGCATTCGAGGGCCTTCAACGATCGTCGCGGCACAAGTCCGGCGTCGCCATGCGCTTTCCCCGCATCAGCCGAATCCGCTGGGACAAGCCGGCGCGCGAAGCCGACACCCTGGACGGGGTGATGGATCTTCTGGACGCCCTGGAAAGCGGCGGCGGACGGGTGGCTCGGAGTTGACGACCCGCGCCGGTTGCGGCGTCAGTCCGGGCGCACGACCATGCAGGTGACGCGACGTTCCGACAGAGCCTCGCACGCCGCCTTGGCGGCGTCCTCGGTCAGTCCGGTGAAGCGCGACCGGTACCATTCGCCCGCCGTCTGAACATTGCGTTCGGCGTTGGCGAATTGGGTGCGGAAGCGGCGATTGACCTCCGTCAGCCAGTCGGAAGCGACCTTTTCATCCTTGAAGGCGCCGACCTGAACAGCCCACCGGCCTGAGGCGCGTGATGGGGCGGCCCTTGCGGCTTCGCGGGCGGGCGGCGGCGTGGTTCGGCGCGCAGGCGCCGCAGCGCCGGATCCACCGTTCAGAGAGGCGGTGAGGTTGGCGGGCGCCCGACCGGCGGCGTCGGCGGCGGCGCGCCGTTCCGAAGGGGCGGGCGTGACGCGAGTCGGCAAAACCGCCGGGGCCGGCGCCGCCGTATAGGCCACGGCCGAGGTTTCGCCCCCGATGCCGTCTTCGTCGTCCGACAAGGCGGCGTAGGCCACCGGAGCGCTGGGCGACAGGGCTTCGGAGCCGACGCCGAAGCCGCGCTGTTCGAAGAAGGACTGGGCGATCTGGATCGACTCGCCCTGCGCCCGCCGCCGTTCGACCTCAAAGCCCGTGTCCATCAGTTCGGCGACATGGGCGTTGCGGCTGGCGCTGGAGCGACCGCCCAGCACGACGGTGATCAGCCGACGTCCGTCGCGCACCGCAGAGGCGGCGAGATTGTAGCCCGAGGCGTTGGTATAGCCGGTCTTCATCCCGTCATAGCCGTTTCCAGTGGGCAGGAGACCGTTGGTGTTGCGATAGCTGCGGCCGTTGTAGGCCCAGTCATGCAGGCCGAAATAGCTGTAGTACTGGGGAAAGTCCCGCATGATGGCGCGGGCCAGGATGGCCTGGTCGCGGGCTGAGGTCACCTGGCGCGCGTCGGGCAGGCCGTTGGCGGTGAAATAGCGCGTCTGGGTCATGCCCAACTGTTGGGCCTTCTGCGTCATCAGGCTGGTGAACCGGCTTTCGGAACCGCCCACATGTTCGGCGATGGCGACGGCCATGTCGTTGGCCGACCGCACGGCGGTGGCGCGCATGGCGTCGTCCAGGGTGATGGTCTGACCCGCCGCCAGGCCAAGTTTCGACGGCGGCTGGGAGGCGGCGTGGGGCGAAACCGTCAGGACGTCGTCAGCCTTGACCCGGCCCTGAGACAGGGCCTCGAAGGTCAAATAGAGCGTCATCATCTTGGTCAGGGAGGCCGGATAACGACGGGCGTCGGCATGGCGCGAAAACAGAACCTCGCCCGAGGCGGCGTCTATGACGATGGCGGCGTAGCGGCTGTTTTCCTGGCTTTGAGCCTGGGCTTCGATCGGCCGGACGTTCGCGCTGAACACCAGCGACAGGGCGAGAACGGCGAAGAGACCACGGCGGAACAGTGAAAGCATGGGCGGATACGACCCTCGGTGAGCAGGGTGCGACAGGCCCCCCGGCCGACGCGATTGGAGGTCTAGCATAGGAGAGGCGGGTTTCAGGGTGGTTAACCGATCATCAACGCGAATTTGAAGAGCGAGTCACGAAATGGTGCAATGCACAATGATCCTTGATTTTTGTTCGCTTGTGCAGCATAAAGGTGATGACCCTGGGTCAACTAGATTGCGCCGTCCCTCCAAACCAATCGGAAACATGACCATGGCCGACACCGCCGAAACCATTAAGAAGACCGCCGATTCCGCCGCCAAGGCCCAAAACCAGGCTCAGGCCCATGCCGCCGATTTCCAAGCCGCCGGCGCCAAGGCGCTGCGTGAAGGCATCGACAAGTCGGTCGCGTCGCTGACTGAACTGAACGCCCACGGCAAGAAGAACCTGGACGCCGTGGTCGAGTCGGCCACCGTCGCCCAGAAGGGCGCCGAAGCCCTGTCGCAACAGGCTCTGGGCTTCGCCAAGACCAGCTGGGAAGACGGCGTCGCCGCCGCCAAGGAACTGTCGACCGCCCGCTCGGTCCAGGAGTTCTTCGAACTTCAGACGACCTGGGCCAAGAAGTCCATGGAACGCTATATGTCCGAACTGGCCAAGACCAACGAGATCGTCACCACGACGGTCAAGGACAGCCTGAAGCCCATCAATGAGCGCGTCACCGCCTCGGTCGAGACCTTCCAGGCCGCCCGCTAAGTCTGGCGATCGAAGCATTCGAAGGCCCCGAGGTTCGCCTCGGGGCCTTTTCTTTGTCTTCAGGGCAGGGGCGTGTGGTCGTAGCTGAAGACGCGCGCCAGCTTCCAGGTCTCGCCCTCGCGCTTCCACATCTGGGTGAAGCGGGCGCGGCCGACGCGGGTTTCGGGGCCGTCCCCGCGCCTCTCATAAAAGACGTGTTCGCCGGTTTCGACGGCGCCGTAGTTTTCGATCGGATAGACCGCCACCGCGTCCGCAAGCGCTTCGCGTCGAGACCGCCAGGCGTCCGGCGCAAGGCGGTCCTGACACCGATCGGCGTACTGGGCCACGAAACCGTCCGCATCCGTCGCCACCCGACCGCCCCTGTCGTCGAAGAATTCGAAATCGTCCGTAACGAGCGTCCGCAGGGTCGCAGGGTCGCACGCTTCGAAGAAGACGGAAAAGAGCCGGGCGTCCGCCGCCATGACCGACTCGCGCAGGGTCTGGCCCGGCGAGGGGGCGGCGAGCAGCGCCAATGCGGCCAATGGCGCGGCGGCGAGGGCGACGGACATGGGGGCGACCTTTGATTGGGGATGTCCCAACCTGTGGCGAAAGGGTTGCGGGATCACGTGAATCTTTCGTCAGCCTCCGCTCACGAAAGCCGTGACTGGACGCCGCTTCAAATCAGGCCATCATTCCCTATCTGATAGACAAGACGACTCCCCGATACGGAACACGAATGCCCATACAAAGGCCCGGTGAAACAGGCGGCGGACAAGGAACCGCCGTCGTCACCGAAACAAAGCCCAAGCTTCAGAAGCCCTCGCTTTACCGAGTGCTCATACTGAACGACGATTATTCGCCGATGGAATTCGTCGTCTATGTCCTGGAACGATTCTTCCAGAAGAGCCGGGAAGAAGCCACCCGCATCATGCTGCATGTGCATCAGCATGGCGTGGGGGTCTGCGGCGTCTACACCTATGAAGTCGCCGAGACCAAGGTCGCGCAGGTCATCGAAACCGCGCGCCGCCACCAGCACCCGCTGCAATGCACGATGGAAAAGGACTGAGAGGAGCCTCCCTATGCCTTCATTTTCCCGTCCTCTCGAAGAAACCCTGCACCGCGCCGTCGGCTACGCCAATGCGCGCCGGCACGAATACGCCACGCTCGAACACCTGTTGCTGGCCCTGATCGACGACCCGGACGCCGCCAATGTCATGCGGGCGTGCAATGTCGATCTGTCGGCCTTGAAGGCGGCGCTGAACCTCTATGTCGACAATGATCTAGCCGCCCTCGCCACGGCGGACGGCGAGGACGCCAAGCCGACGGCGGGCTTCCAGCGCGTGATCCAGCGCGCGGTCATCCACGTCCAGTCCTCGGGTCGCGAAGAGGTGTCCGGCGCAAACGTGCTGGTCGCCATCTTCTCGGAGCGCGAGAGCCACGCCGCCTACTTCCTGCAAGAGCAGGACATGACCCGCTATGACGCGGTCAACTTCATCGCCCACGGCATCGCCAAGAAGGCCGGCGCCGGCGAGACCCGTCCCGCCAAGGGCGCCTCGCCTGAGGAGGCCGAAGACCAGTCAGCGGTCAAACAGGGCGGCGAGGCGCTGGAAGCCTATTGCGTCGACCTCAATGAGAAGTCGCGCCAGGGCAAGGTCGATCCACTGATCGGCCGTCAGGCCGAGGTCGAACGCTCGATCCAGATCCTGTGCCGCCGGACCAAGAACAATCCGCTGCTGGTCGGCGACCCCGGGGTCGGCAAGACCGCCATCGCCGAAGGCCTGGCGCGCAAGATCGTCAACGGCGAGGTGCCCGACGTCCTGAAGGACGCCACCATCTATTCGCTGGACATGGGCGCTCTTCTGGCCGGCACCCGCTATCGCGGCGATTTCGAAGAGCGGCTGAAACAGGTGGTCAAGGAGCTGGAGAACCACGACAACGCCGTGCTCTTCATCGACGAGATCCACACGGTGATCGGCGCCGGCGCGACCTCGGGCGGGGCCATGGATGCGTCGAACCTGCTGAAGCCGGCCCTCGCTTCGGGTTCGCTGCGCTGCATGGGATCGACGACCTATAAGGAGTATCGCCAACACTTCGAGAAGGACCGCGCCCTGGTGCGCCGCTTCCAGAAGATCGACGTCAACGAGCCGACGGTCGAGGATACGGTGAAGATCCTGAAAGGTCTGAAAACCTATTACGAACAGCACCATAAGGTTCGTTACACTGACAGCGCCGTGCGGACGGCGGTCGAGCTGTCGGCGCGCTACATGACCGACCGGAAACTGCCGGACAAGGCGATCGACGTGATCGACGAGGCCGGGGCGTCGCAGATGCTGCTGACCGAGTCCAAGCGCAAGAAGGTCATCGGTCAGAAGGAGGTCGAGGCCGTCATCGCCAAGATGGCCCGCATTCCGGCCAAGTCAGTGTCCAAGTCGGACACCGAGAGCCTGCGCGAGCTGGAGGTCGATCTGAAGCGCGTGGTCTTCGGGCAGGAGCAGGCGATCGAACAGGTGTCGGCGGCGATGAAGCTGGCGCGGGCGGGTCTGCGTGATCCGAACAAGCCGATCGGCAGCTTCCTGTTCAGCGGTCCGACCGGCGTCGGCAAGACCGAGGTGGCGCGTCAGCTGGCCTCCACCCTCGGCATCGAGATGCAGCGTTTCGACATGTCCGAGTACATGGAGCGGCACACCGTCAGCCGCCTGATCGGGGCGCCTCCCGGCTATGTCGGCCATGACCAGGGCGGTCTGCTGACCGACGCCGTCGATCAGCATCCCCATTCGGTGGTGCTGCTGGACGAGATCGAGAAGGCGCACCCGGACGTCTACAACATCCTGCTGCAGGTGATGGACAACGGCTTGTTGACCGACGCGGTCGGCAAGAAGGTGGACTTCAGGAACGTCATCCTGATCATGACCACCAACGCCGGCGCCGCCGACAACGCCCGCGCCTCCATCGGCTTCGGCCGCGGCAAGGTCGAGGGCGAGGACGAAAAGGCCATCCAGCGTCTGTTCGCGCCGGAGTTCAGGAACCGCCTGGACGCCATCGTGGCCTTCAAGCCGCTGCAGGCCGACACGATCCGCTCGGTGGTGACCAAGTTCATCCTTCAGCTGGAAGCCCAGTTGGCGGACCGCAACATCACCATCGAACTGACCGACGAGGCGGCCGACTGGCTGGCCAAGAACGGCTTCGACGAACTGTACGGCGCGCGTCCGCTGGCGCGGGTCATCCAGGATTCGATCAAGAAGCCGCTGGCCGACGACATCCTGTTCGGGCGTCTGACGCGCGGCGGACACGTCAAGGTCCAGCTGAAGGACGGCAAGATCGACTTCGACATCAAGAGCGCCGGCGGCGTTCCGGCGAAGTCGGAGGAAGAAGAGACGGCCTGATCGGGCCTGACCCACGACGAGTAGAAGGCCCGGGCGTCTCCGCCCGGGCCTTTTTTCATGCGCGGCGCGCACGGCGGCGGCATACTGGGTCGATGGGGCAGGTTGAACAGATCGAAGAGGCGGCGGCCTTGCTCGCCCAGGCCGAGCGGCGGCTGGCGGACGGGGACCTGCACGGCGCCTTCGCGGCCTACAAGGCCTGTCTGAAAACGGCGCCGGATTTCGCTCCCGGACTGGCGGGTCTGGGTCTGTTCCTGGCCGAGCACGGCGATCCCGGAACGGCGACCCAACTGCTCAGCCGCGCTACGACTGTCGGGGATGACGTGCTGCGGCGGCGGATCGCGCCGGATTTCGCGCGTCTGCTGGCGGGCCTGACGCCCAATGCGTGGAACGCCGTACTGGATCGCGACCTGCAGACGTGCCTGGCCTCTCCCACCGTCGATCCCCAGACGCTGGCGCGGGTGACCGCCGAGACCCTGTTGCTGAAGCAGGCGCAGTTCGATGGATCGGCGTCGATGCTGTCGGACATGGGCCGCGATCCGCTGTGGCTGGCCTTCCTGACACGGTGCGTGAACGTCAGCCCGGCCATGGAGACCCGACTGGAGACCGTGCGCGACGCCCTGGTGGAGATGCTGACGGAGGGGGACAGGCCGGACCCCGCGATAGGCGTTCTGATCGCCGCCTTGGGCGTCAGCGGGTTCGCGTCCGAATATGTCGCGTCGGCGCGGCAGGCCGAGGGGGCGGCGGCTATCTTGTACAGGCCGCCGGCCCCGGCAGACCTGTCCGCCCTGGGCGAGGGCGAGATCCAGGCTCAACTGATCCGCCGCGCCGTTGACGAACCGGCGCGCGAGCGGGATCTGGCCCGGACGGTTCCCGCTTTCACGCCCCACGGTGGAGACGCCGTCTCCGAAGCGGTCAAGGATCAGTACGAAGCCAATCCTTATCCGCGCTGGTCGGCGCCGCCTTCGCCTCGACCTCGACCGCTTCGTGAAGTCGTTTCAGTCTTGCCGGGGTTGGATCGTAAAGCCTTCGGCGATCGTGTGGAGACGATGCTGATCGCCGGATGCGGCACGGGCTTCGAGCCCATCGACCTGGCGCGGATGGACCCTTCGCTGGCGATCACCGCCATGGACCTGAGCCGCGCCAGCCTGGCCCACGGCATGAGGGTGGCCGAGGACCTGGGTCTGACGCAGATCCGGTTTGTTCAGGGCGACATCCTGAAGCTGGACCAGGTTCAGGCGCGGTTCGACGTCATAACCAGCACCGGGGTGATCCACCATATGGCGCGACCGGAGGACGGGCTGGCGCGGCTGGCGGGCGTTCTGCGGCCCGGAGGCGCGGTGCGGCTGGGGCTCTACAGCGAGCGGGCGCGGGCGGTGGTGCGGGCGGCGCATGATCTGATCCGGGAGCGGGCCTGGACGCCGGTTGAGACGGACATCCGGGCGTTCCGCGCCCATGTTCTGGCCTTGCCGGAGGGCGAGCCTCTGGCGGCGCTGAGGGAGAGCGCGGACTTCTACAGCCTCAGCGGCTGCCGCGATCTGGTGTTCCATGTGCAGGAGCATCGCTACACGCCGCCCCTGCTCGGCGAACTGATCGCCGGGGCGGGTTTGAGGCTGGTCGGGTTCGAGGCGTCGGCGGAGGCGAAAGCGGCCTTTGCGACGGCCTTCGGGCGCGCCGACCCGCTGGATTTGCAGCTATGGGATCAGTTGGAGACGCGCCAACCCCGGCTGTTCGCCGGCATGTACCATCTGTGGGCGCAGAGGCCGGCCTAGGTGGACCTTCCCCCGCTTGCGGGGGAAGTGTCAGCTCGTCGAGCGTAGCGAGACGGCTGACGATGGGGGAAGTCTTCTTCCAGCCAAACAAGACTCCCCTCTCCGACCCTGGTTCGCTTCGCGAACGACGGGCCACCTCTCCCGCAAGCGGGAGAGGGTCAGTTTTCTTTTTTGAAGGGCGACAGTTCCTCAGTCATCTCCAGCCGTTGGGCCTCGACGGCTGGGCCTTCGCGGCGAAGATAGTCGGCCACTGGATCGCAAAGCGCCGGATCGGCGATGAAATGGGCGGAATAGACGGGAGAGGGCAGATAGCCCCGCGCGATCTTGTGCTCGCCCTGGGCGCCCGCCTCGACGCGGGACAGGCCGTGCGCGATGGCGAACTCGATCGCCTGATAATAGCAGAGCTCGAAATGGAGGAAGGGCACGTCTTCCAGCGCACCCCATTGGCGGCCGTACAGGGCGTCGCGGCCGATGAAGTTGAGAGCGCCGGCGATGGGCTTTTCGTCTCGGAAGGCCATGACGAGGGCGATCCGGTCCGCCATGGTCGCGCCCACGCGGCTAAAGAAGTCCCGGGTCAGATAGGGTCGCCCCCATTTCCGGTCGCCCGTGTCCATGTAGAAGGCGAAGAAGGCGTCCCAGTGGGCCTCGGCGATGTCGGCGCCCGTCAGGATGCGGATGTCCAGACCGGCCTGGGCGTCGCGGCGTTCGCGGCGGATGGTCTTGCGACGGTTGGCCGACAGGGCGGCCAGGAAGTCGTCGAAGGTCTGATAGCCGTCATTGCGCCAGATGAACTGGATGTCCTGGCGGAGCAGCAGGCCAGCCTGGGCCATATCCGTCCATTCCGTCTCGGTTGGGAAGTTGACGTGCAGGGACGAGACGCCCAGCCGCTCGACCAGGGTCAGGGCGCCCTGAAGCAGGGCCTGCCGCACCGTCGCGGCGTCCGTATCCGGGTGGTTCAGGAAGCGTGGGCCGGTCGCCGGGGTGAAGGGCACGGCGCCCAGCAGCTTGGGGTAATAGCGACCGCCGGCGCGCTCATAGGCGTCGGCCCAGCTGTGGTCGAAGACATATTCGCCCTGGCTGTGGCCCTTCAGATAGAGGGGCATGACGCCCAGGACGGCGTCATCCTCGTCACGCAGGGCCAGGTGGCGCGGCGCCCAGCCCTGGTGCGGGGCGGCGCTGCCGGACGCCTCGCAGGCGTGCAGAAAATCGTAGGAGACGAAGGGATCGCCGGTCGGACGCGCGCAGGCGTCCCAGGCCTCGCGGCCGATGTCGGCGATCCCGTCATGAACCGTCAGTGTGAAGGTCAACGGATCTCCACGACGGCGTCCACCTCGACGGCGAAGCCCAGCGGCAGCTTGTAGACGCCGACGGCGGAACGGGCGTGGCGGCCGGCGTCGCCGAACACCTCGACCATCAGGTCCGAGCAGCCGTTGATGACGGCGGGAATGGCCTCGAATTCCGGTCCCGCCTGGACGAACCCACCCAGCTTCACGATCCGCACGACCCTGGACAGGTCGCCGTCGCAGGCGGCCTTGATCTGGGCCAGCAGATTGATCCCGCACAGGCGGGCGGCGGCGGCAGCCTGTTCCGGCGTCACGTCCACGCCGACCGTGCCCTTGATCCCGCCCGAAGCGTCGTTCGACAGCTGGCCCGAGATATGGACGACCGCGCCCGACTGGACGAAGGGCACATAGTTGGCCACCGCCTTGGCGGGTTCCGGCAGGGTGATGCCGAGTTCGGCGATACGGGATTCGATGGTCATGGGGGCTCCTTGATCTGGTCGGCGGTTTAGCGCGGCGCAAGGGCGGCGTCACCCGTCCGGCGTCTTAAGCCTTCGCCAATCGCCATATGCCAGAATGGCGCTCATGGATCTGCACCTGACCTCTGACGTCGCCGCCTTTCAGGCCGTGTTGGCGCGCCTTTCGCCGTCGGACTGGGCGCACGTTGATGCAGCCATGGAGCCCGCCGGCGCCAAGGCCGCAGAGGCCGCGCCCCACTGGGATTTCGAAATGCCAGCCAGGGCGGTGGACGCCGTTCTGGGCGCATCCGCCTCTGACGCGGTTCGACGCGGCCTCATCGCCAGTTGGGCCCTGCGCTTGCCGGATCGGGTCGCGACCCTGGCTCTGCCGCCCGAAGTGCTGTCCCTCTATCCCTATTGGATCGAACAGCTGGCGGCCTTCCTGACCCAGGCGGAGGGCGATTACGACTTCGACCACTGGGCCAAGGATGTTCGCTTCAGCCTGGCGCTCAGCGTGCCGGCGGCCAAGAGCCAGGTCATCGACCTGAGTTCGCCGGTGGGGCCGGGACAGATCATCAAACATGTGCGCGACGGCTGGGGCTTCGGCCCGCTGTTCCGCTATCTGAAGGCGGGCGCCAAACGCGAGCCCTGGCTGGAGGTCCATACCGAGAGCCGCTGGCTGCGCGGCTTCAACGAGGAGGGTTGGAACGACGCCTGGGCCACGGCGGCGGAAATCTGTCGGACGCGACCGGAGCTGGCGGGGATGATCGGCTCCAGCTGGTTCTACGACCCGCCCCTGACCGAGATCAGCCCCCGCCTGGCGCACCTGCGGCTGAACCCGCTGAAGGGCGGGGCCTTTATGGTGCATCAAGGGCCGGGCGAGATCCACACGCAGCGGGCGGCAACAGCCTCTGCGTCGCGAAAGGCGTTGATCGACAGCGGTGAATACACCGCGCGGTCATGGCTGATGGTCTGGCCGAGGAAGGAACTGATCGCCTGGGCGGACCGGCGCAAGGCCGTCGCCCTCGTCTGAGAGCCGGCGATGTTCGATAGCCCGATTATCGATTAGTGTGCTGACATTTTCGGATTGGAGCGACGGCATGTCGATGGCGGCGAAGCGTGCGGGCGGGACGCATCCTCTGCGTTTGGTCGGTTGGGCCTTGTGGCCTTGGCCCTATCGGCGCCGCTGGTGGCCATGCAGTTCACTCGCGAGGTCGCCTGGACGGCGTCGGACTTCCTGTTCGCGGGCGTCTTGCTGGTCGGAGCGGGCGTCTTGATCAAACTGACGCTGGCTTTGATCAAACGTCGTTCTTTGGCTCTGGCCGTCTGCGCCGCGGTGGTCCTGGCGGTTCTGCTGATTTGGGCCGAGGGCGCCGTGGGCGTTTTCTAAGCTGTTTCAGCCGGTGACGCGGCCCCAGGCTGAGGCCACGGGTTGAATGTCCAGCCCGGCGGCCTTGGCTAGTCCGATCAGCCGGTCGATGTCTTCCGGGCGGCAGCCATAGGGGGTGGGCGCGTCGCTGACGTCGTGGCCGTAGGCGATCAGCCAGCCTCTAGAGCCCGCCGTGTCTGCGACAAGCTGTTCCAGATCATAGCCGGGCAGGCGACGACTCTCCAGGCCGATGGCCTGCACCAGATTGCGATCCACGCGGCCGGTGTTGATCCCGTCGCGCACGCCTCGGCCGCACAGGAAGCGCCGCTCAATCACCGCCTTGGACCCCAGGGCGCAGTCGCCGAACGGATAGGCGAAGGTCTGCATCCGATAGCCGTCCAGCCGTTCCGACACCCAGGCGGCGTTGCGGGCCAGGCTGGCGTCCAGTTCGGCTGGCGACAGGCGCAGGGTCGAGACGTGTTCATAGGTGTGGCAGCCGACCTCGTGCCCCGCCGCGTGCAGGGCCTGAAGGTGTGCGGTCTCGAACTGCGGCAGATCCAGATTGCGCCCGCCCGCCAAACCGCCGCAGACATAATAGGTGGCCTTCACCCCGTGCTGGGCCAGCACCGGCCCGGCCTCCAGCCAGGCGGAGGCGGGGATGTCGTCGAACGACAGGCTCAGCACGCCTCGCGGGGACCGGATGGTCACGGGGCGGACATCCAGATAACGGCCGGCGCGGCGGCGCATCTTATCGACGAAGGCGTTCATGTCGCCCTTATCGCGGATCGGGCTTAAGGCCGGGTTTCAGACCGCAACGGGTCGAGCGGTCAGGCCGCGCTCGCCGAAGACGCGGCGATAGCGTTGGATTTCGGCCGGATCGCCCACGGCCTTTTCCGGATTGTCCGACAGTTTGACGGCGGGGCGCCCCCCGGCCTCGACCACCTTGCAGACCAGGGAGATAGGCTCAAGCTCGGGGGCGAAGGCGGGCGAACACTCGCGGAAGTCATTGGTCAGATTAGTGCCCCAGCCGAAGCTGAGCCGGGTGCGGCCATGGAAATGGGCGTGGGCCGCTTCGATACCGTCGATGTCCATGCCGTCGGAGAAGATCAGCAGCTTCTCGCGCGGATCGCGGCCCCGTTCGCGCCACCAGTCGATCAGCCGTTCGCCCGCCGGGATCGGCGGGGCCGAGTCGGGGCGGAAGCCGGTCCAGTCGGCGACCCAGTCGGGAGCCTTGTCCAGAAAGGCCTCGGTGCCGAAGGCGTCGGGCAGGACGACCAGCAGATTGCCGCCGTAGTGCCGCCGCCACTCGTCCAGCACCGCATAGGGCGTCTGGGCCAGGCTGGCGTCGTCGGGGGCCAGGGCGGCCAGGACCATCGGCAGTTCGTGGCCATTGGTGCCGATGGCCTCAAGATCGTTCTCCATGGCGTGGAGCACATTGGAGGTGCCGATGAAGGACCCGCCCAGGCCTTCCTTCAGGGCCTGAATGCACCAGCGCTGCCACAAAAAGCCGTGACGACGACGGGTGCCGAAGTCGGAGAGAGCCAGGCCGGGCAGGGCGCGCAGCCGCTCGACCTTGGACCACAGCCGGGTCTTGGCCCGGGAATAGAGGACGTCCAGTTCGAACCGTCCCAGCCGACGCAGCCCTGTGCGGCAGCGCAGTTCATTGAGGATGGCCAGGGCGGGGATTTCCCACAGGGTGACCTCGGCCCAGGCGCCGGAGAAGGTCAGGACATATTGGCCGTCCTGAACCGACAGGTCGTAGTCGGGCAGGCGGTAGTCGGTCAGCCAGGCGATGAAGTCCGGCGAGAAGATCTGCTTCACGCCATAGAAGCTGTTGCCCGCCAGCCAGACCAACTCCTTGTTGGTGAAGCGCAATGTGCGGGCGTGGTCCAGCTGGTCGCGCAGTGCAGCGACGTCGATCTCGTCCGCTATACGGACCGACCGGGTGCGGTTGATGACCTGGAAGACCACGGGCGTGTCGCGATGTTCACGCCAGATCATCTGCAACATCAGCAACTTGTAGAAATCGGTGTCCAGCAGGCTGCGGACGATCGGGTCCAGGCGGAACCCGTGGTCGAAGGCGCGTTTGGCGAGGTCCATGCGCCCTCTTAGGTCTTAAGCGCCCGACCCGCCACCACGGCGTCCTTGCCGAACTTTTCCCGCAGCCGGTCGATGGCCCGTTCGGTCTTCAGGAGGCGGGTCTCGGCGCTTTGGAACAGACCGACAGGCGCGTCTTCCGCATCCTGAATATCCGCCATGCCGATACCGATCAGCCGATAGGGCGGCCCCAGTTCCGGTCGCAGCAGATCGCGACCGGCGGCGAACAGGGCGCGGGCGGTCTGGACCGGTTCGGCCAGGCTGATCCGCCGGGTGACGATCTTGAAGTCGGTGCGGCGCAGTTTCAGCACCAGGACGCGGCTGGCGACGCCGTCGCGCCGCGCCTTTGACGCCAGTTTCTCGCACAGGGGCCAGAGCTCTGCCTCCAGGGCCTCGGCCGTGCTGAGGTCCTCGCTGAAGGTGGTTTCGGCGCTCATGCCCTTGCGGTCCCGCTCCGGGTTCACGGCCCGAGCGTCCCGCGCGTGGGCCAGGTCGTAAAGACGTAGGCCGGACTCGCCATAGCGTTTGACCAGATCGCGGACGTCGGCGCGCGCCAGATCGCCGATGGTGGCGTAGCCGTCGCTGCGCAGCGCCTTGCCGAACACCGGGCCCACGCCGGGCAGGGCGGTGACGGAGCGGGGCGCCAGCAGGGCCTGGGCATCCCCTGCGCCGATCACGGAAAAGCCGCGCGGCTTGTCCATCTCCGAGGCCATTTTCGCAAGGAAGCGATTGGGCGCCAGGCCGATCGAGACGGTCAGGCCGGTCTCTTGCTCGATCTGCTTCTGGAACCGGATCAACTGAAAGGCCGCAGGCCCGCCGTTCAGTCGCTCCGTGCCCGACAGATCGACCCAGGCCTCGTCCAGCGACAGCGGCTGGATCAGGGGCGTCAGCCGGCCCAGGGCGCCCAGGATGCGATCTGACTCAAAGACGTATTTGGCGAAGTCCGGCTTGATCACCACGGCCTCGGGACAGGCCTTCAGGGCCTTGAACATCGGCATGGCGCTGCCGACGCCATATTGGCGGGCGACATAGCAGGCGGTCGAAACCACGCCGCGCTTTCCCCCGCCGACGATCACCGGCCGGTCGCGAAGCTCGGGCCGATCGCGCTTTTCGACCGAGGCGTAGAAGGCGTCGCAGTCCATGTGCGCGATCGTCAACCGATCCAGTTCCGTGTGGGCGACGATGCGGCGCGATCCGCACGACGGGCAGCGCCGATCCGGCGGCCCGGCGGGGTCGGTTCCGGTCCACAGACAGTCGCGGCAGACGGCCTTTATGGCCACGCTTAAGGTCTCCGTAACCTTGGCTTCACCCCAACTTAAGACTGGGCAGGCAGTATGACGTTCAACGCGGCGTCGCCAATTCGCCGGCGACCCAGGTCAGGTGATGATGTCCAAGAAAGTCCTCATCGTCGAGGATAACGAGCTGAACATGAAGCTTTTTCATGATCTGCTCGATTCCCAGGGCTACGAGACCTTGCAGACCCGAGAGGGGCTGCAGGCCTTGGCCCTGGCGCGCGCGCACCATCCGGACCTGATCCTGATGGATATTCAACTGCCTGAAATTTCGGGTCTCGAAGTCACCAAATGGCTGAAGGACGACGAGGAGCTGAACCATATTCCCGTCATCGCCGTGACCGCCTTCGCCATGAAGGGCGATGAGGAGCGGATTCGTCAGGGCGGTTGCGAGGCCTATATCTCCAAGCCGATCTCGGTCATGCACTTCCTCCAGACCATTCGGCAGCATCTGGGATGAGCGCGCGAATTCTGGTCGTCGACGACGTAGACGTGAATGTGCGTCTGCTCGAGGCCAAGCTGACCATCGAATATTATGACGTGCTGACCTGCCACGACGGTCAGACGGCCTTGACCCTGGCGGCGAAAGAGCAGCCGGACCTGATCCTGCTGGACGTCATGATGCCTGGCATGGACGGTTTCGAGACTTGTCGGCGGTTGAAGGCGCGAGCTGAGACGCGGCACATTCCGGTGGTGCTGGTGACGGCTCTGGACGGACGAGCCGACCGTATTCGCGGCCTGGAGGCCGAGGCCGACGACTTTCTGACCAAGCCGATCGACGATGTGGTGCTGCTGGCGCGGGTCAAGTCGCTGACGCGGCTGAAGCAGGTGATGGACGAACTGCGCGAGCGCGAGGAAAGCAGCCGCCGCATGGGCGTGGGCGACGGCGCCGCAGCGCGTCTCAGAACCGAAGGCGGCCGGGTTCTGATCGTCGATGACGACGAAAGCCAGGCCGCAGCGGTCGCTGCCGAACTGGGCCGCGAACACCGCGTGGTGGTGGAGACCGATCCCCAGGCGGCGCTTGCGGCGGCCAAGGGGCCGCTGGATCTGATCATCGTCAATGTGGCGGCCCAGAGTTTCGACGGATTAAGGGTCGTGGCCATGCTGAAATCCGGCGACGCGCGGCGCGCGCCGGTCCTCGCGATCGTGGAGCCCAGCGAGCGACCGCGGATGGTCAAGGCGCTGGAGTTGGGGGCTACCGACATTCTGCCGCGTCCGATCGACACCGAGGAGCTTTCCGCCCGTGTCCGCACCCAGATCCGGCGCAAACGCTATACGGACTTCCTGCGCCAGAAGCTGGACAGCAGTCTGGAAATGGCCGTCACCGACTCTCTGACGGGCCTGCACAATCGGCGCTACATGGCCGGCCAGCTGCAGGCCCTGGTGGGGCGCGCCACACACGGCGGCTCGCCGGTGGCTGTGCTGGTCTTGGATATCGACCACTTCAAGGCGGTCAACGACGGTTTCGGCCACGACGCCGGCGATGAGGTTCTGGCCGAGTTTGCGGTCCGGCTCGCCACCAATGTGCGCGCCGTGGACCTGCCCTGCCGTATGGGCGGGGAGGAATTCGTGGTGGTCATGCCGGGCGCGGGTCTGGAGGACGCCCGCATGGTGGCCGAGCGTATTCGCCGCGACATCGCCGCAGCGCCGTTCCGCGTGATGGGCGGCGAGGAGTTTTTGACCATCACCCTGTCGATCGGCGTCGCCGCGACCACCGGCGCCGGGGACACGCCTGAGGCCCTGCTGAAGCGGGCCGATGAAGGCGTTTATGAAGCCAAGGCCGGCGGCCGCAACAAGGTCGTCGCGCGCGCGGTCTGACGTCGCACCGGCGTAGCCGCAACGAAAAACGCCCGGCTGCGACCAGCCGGGCGTTTTCCTTTGTCAGCGGATCAAGGCGTTACTTGATCTTGCCTTCCTTGAACTCGACGTGCTTGCGCACGACCGGGTCGTACTTCTTGACGACCATCTTTTCGGTCATGGTGCGAGCGTTCTTCTTGGTGACGTAGAAGAAGCCGGTGTCGGCCGTGGAGTTCAGGCGGATCTTGATGGAAGCCGGTTTGGCCATCGGAATTACCTCTGCGACGGCGAAAGCCGCTTAAAATAAGAGGCGCGGAACATACTCAGACTCGATCCAAAGTCAACGGCCCAATCTCAGACGGCCGTCCACGGCTGAAGAGGCCGCACAGTCGCGCAGGCGGGGCCGCCGTCGCGGGCACGGCCGGGCAGAATCACCTCAAGCGTCTGACCGGCGCGGGCCTGGGCCAGAAGGGCGGCGGGAATGTCGTGGACATCGATCTTGGCGCGACGGCTCCATTCGCCGTGCTGTCCAGCCGATGTGCCGATGGCGATATAGATGAAGCGGCGCAACGGTCCCTCGCGTCGAACGAAGGGGCCGGTCAGCCGCCCGTCGTCAGACAGGGTCACGGGGACGTCGAAACTGATCGGACCATCGCCGGCGATGCGAGGATCGACCGGCGCATTGGCCTTGTCCTGCAGGCTGTAAGCGACGCCTGGGACCGGGTCTGCTGTGGTCAGGCGCAGGGTGATGGCGCTGGGCATTGTCAATCCCTGTGATCGACGATGTGGCGGCCGCGCACCATGCGGACGAAGGGGAGGGGGCGGTCGGGGCTGGTTCGATCCTGGCCAAGCCGCTCGGCCAGTTCGCCCAGCACGAAGCGGGTGATGGCGGGCAGATCAAGGGCGCGAGCGTCTTGCAGGGGAAGCCAGGCGATTTCGTCCAACTCGCCCGACCCTGCGGTCGGCTCGGGCGTCAGCAGGGCCTCGGCTGGGGCCATGAAAAAACGAGCGTCGAACCGGCGCGTGCGGCCGGGCGGCGTAACGGCGCGGGCGATGTAGGACAGGACCGAAAGATCGGGCAGGGCGCCCGCTTGGCGGTATTCGCGCCACGGTCCAGCGACGCTGGCGGAGGGCGCGGCGCGCCCCAGGATCAACCCGGTCTCCTCGAAGGTCTCGCGGATCGCCGTCAGGGCCAGGGCGCGGGCGCGGCGGGCGGGAACCTCGGCCTCCAGCCGACGCGCGACGTCTGACGCCAAGGCGCCGGTCGAGGCGGCGGTGAAATCCGCCCGGTCGATCCGCCCACCGGGAAACACCCACTTCGACGCCATGAAGACATGGCCCGGCGCCCGCCGCCCCATCAGCACCTCAGGCCGCGACCCGCCCCGTGTCACGATCAATGTCGCCGCGTCCTTGGGGCGTTGGGCGCCGCCGACGCGAGGCGCGTCGGTCAGGTCCTGCGCGGCGTCGAAGGGGGTCACCTGCGCTTGCCTTTGCGCACGCCCTTCAGCCCGCCCGAAGGTTTGGAGCCGTTGCGGGGCTTGGGGCCGCCAGGCCGGTTCTTGCCGCGCATCGGCGGGCCGTCGCCGCCTCGTCCCCGGACGCCGTAGCGAGGGGGCGGGGCGTTGGGATCGCGCGGCTCCGGTTCGCTGAGCATTTCGAACACCAGTCCGCCGGTGACGGGGGTGGCCTCCACCAGCCTGACCTCGACCATCCGGCCCAGGGTGAAGCGCTTGCCGGTGCGTTCGCCGACCAGGGCGTGGGCGCGGTCGTCATGTGCGAAATACTCGCCGCCCAGGGTGGAGACGGGAACCAGGCCGTCGGCGCCGGTCTCGTCGAGGCGGATGAACAGGCCGAAGCGGGTCACGCCGGTGATCCGTCCGGTGAAGGTCGCGCCGACGCGGTCCTCCAGGAAGGCGGCGATATAGCGGTCCATGGCGTCCCGCTCGGCCGCCATGGACCGGCGCTCGGTCATGGTCACGCCCTCGGCGATGGCCGGCAGTTCGGCGATCTCGCGGTCGCTCAGCCCGTCCTTGCCGAGGTTAAGCGCCCGGATCAGGCCGCGGTGGACGATCAGGTCGGAGTAACGCCGGATCGGCGAGGTGAAGTGGGCGTAGCGGTCCAGGTTCAGGCCGAAGTGGCCGACATTGTCCGGCGAATAGATGGCCTGCATCTGGGTGCGCAGAACCATTTCGTTGACCACATCGGCGTATTCGCCGTCGCGGGTCTCGTCCAGCAACTTGTTGAACCGCTTGGTGGTGCCCGGCTCGCCCTTGTTCCACGGCTTGCCGATGGTCGAGAGGAAGTCGGCCAGGTTGAAGATCTTCTCCTGACTGGGGGCGTCGTGGACGCGATAGATCAGGGGCGTATTCTTCTGCTCCAGGGTCTCGGCGGCGCAGACGTTGGCCTGGATCATCATCTCCTCGATCAGCCGGTGCGCCTCCAGAGAGGCGCGCTTCTCAATCGAGGCGATGCCGCCATCGGGCGCCATGCGGATGCGGCGTTCGGCGGACTCGATCTGCAGCGGACTGCGTTTCAGCCGGCCTTTCAGCATGGCGTGATAAGCGTTCCACAGCGGATAGAGGATGGTCTCCATGATCGGGCCGGTGACGTCGTCGGTCTGGCCGTCGATGGCGGACTGGGCCTGTTCGTAGCTGAGTTTGGCGTGCGACCGCATCAAGCCGCGCACGAACTTGTGGCCGGTCTTGCGGCCGTCCTTGTCGAAGACCATCCGCACCGCCAGACAGGCGCGGTTCTCGCCTTCCTTCAGGCTGCACAGGCCGTTCGACAGCACCTCGGGCAGCATGGGTTCGACCCGGTCGGGGAAGTAGGTGGAGTTGCCCTTGTCGCGCGCCTCTCGGTCCAGCTGGCTGCCCGGCCGGACATAGGCGGCGACGTCGGCGATGGCGACCCAAACGATCCAGCCGCCGGGGTTCTTCGGATCTTCGTCGCGGGCCGCATAGACGGCGTCGTCGTGGTCGCGCGCATCGGCGGGGTCGATGGTGATGAAGGGAACCTCGCGCAGGTCTTCGCGCCCCTTCAGCGTCGGCAGTTCCTGATCCTCGGCCTCGCGCTCCACCGCCTCGGAGAAGCCGGTCGGCACGCCATGGGCGTGGATGGCGATCAGGGAGGCGGCGCGGGGGTCGTCCTCCTTGCCGATATGTTCCAGGATCTTGCCGCGCTTGGGCCCATAGCGCTGGTCGCCCTTTTCGATAGCGGCCAGGACCAGGTCGCCGTCGCGCAGATCGCCGGACTGGGCCTGGGGCACCAGCAGCACGTCCTTGGAGCGGCGGTCGACGGGCTCGACGCGGGTCTCGCGCGCCGACTTGCGGATGACGCCCAGGACACGGTTCGTCCCCGCGTCCAGCCGTTTGATCAACCGCGCCTCCCAGCCGTCGTCGCCGCGCTGGAACTTGACCAGCAGCCGGTCGCCCAGGCCGGGCGCGGGACCGGGCTTTGCCTTGTCAGGCATCAACAGGGCGCGGGGCGCATCGGCGCCGGCCTCGACCAGGCGGACGTAAAGTTCGCCGTCGCCGTCGCGTTCGATCACGTCGGCGACGCCGACGGGGGGCAGGGCGCCGGCTTCTGAGAAACCCTTGCGGCCGCGTTTGCCCAGCCGGCCCTCAGCCTCCAGCTCGCGGATCATTTCGCGCAGGGCCCGGCGATCGCCGCCCTTCAGGCCGAAGTGGCGGGCGATATCGGTCTTCTCGGCCGATCCGGCCTCGCGCAGAAAGGCGAGGAGGGTGTCTTTGTCGGGGAGACCGGCGGGCGGCCTCTTGGGTGATTTGGTCATTGCGTCTTTCGTAGCGCGGAACCGCGCCCTTGGGTCAAATCTTGCGTGAGTTGACCATGTGAATGTGAGGCCTCAGCCTCGCTGCGTCCCGAACCGGAGCCTACGATGTCCCTGACCGCCCCCGCCCTGAGCGCGACCGTGAAGTCGCCGCTGGATCTGATCGGCAAGACGCCGATGGTGGAGGTGACGAAGATCGACACCGGCAAGAGCCGGCTGCTGCTGAAATTGGAGTCCCAGAACCCCGGCGGCTCGATCAAGGACCGGATCGCCGTTGAGATGCTGGATGCGGCCGAACGCGAGGGATGGCTGAAGGAAGGAGGCACGATCGTCGAGGCGACGGCCGGCAACACCGGCCTGGCCCTGACCCTGGTCGGCCGCGCTCGGGGATATAAGGTGCTGCTGGTCATTCCGGACAAGATGTCGAAGGAAAAAATCCAGCATCTGCGGGCTATGGGCGCCGATGTTCGCCTGACGCGATCCGATGTGCCGCATGGCCACCCCGATTACTATACCGACATGGCCGAGCGTTTGGCCCAGGCCATTCCCGGCGCCTATTACGTCAACCAGTTCGCCAACCAGTCGAACGCCGAGGCCCATGTGAAGACGACGGGGCCGGAGATCTGGGAACAGACGGGCGGCGACATCGACGCCTTCGTCGCCGGCATCGGCTCGGGCGGGACCATCACCGGCGTCGCGCGCTATCTGAAGAGCGTCGGCTCCAAGGCCCAGATCATCCTGGCCGACCCGGTGGGATCGACCCTGGCCGGCATCGTCAACGACGGCGTGCCGGGGCCGGACGGCAGCTATACGGTCGAGGGCATCGGTCAGAACTTCGTGCCCGATACGGCGGACATGAGCCTGATCGACAAGGCCTATTCGATCCCGGACGCGGAAGCCATCGCCACGGCGCGCGAACTGCTGCTGAAGGAAGGCATTCTGGCGGGATCTTCGTCGGGCACTCTGATCGCCACGGCCCTGCGTTGGTGCCGCGAGCAGACGGAGCCCAAGACCTGCGTCACCTTCGTCTGCGACACCGGGGCCAAATATCTGTCCAAGGTCTATAACGACGCCTGGCTGGCGGATCAGGGCCTGGGCGAGCGCGAGCTGCACGGCGACCTGTCGGACCTGATCAACCGCAAGTACGAGCGGGGCGACGTGGTCGTGGCCGGGCCGGGCGACACCCTGGACACGGCCTTCAAGCGGATGAAGGGCGCCGATGTCTCCCAGCTGCCGATCATCGAGGACGGGCGTCTGGTCGGCATCCTGGACGAGAGCGACCTGGTCCAGGTGATGAACACCGACGAAATCACCCGCAAGGAGCGGTTCGCCAAGCCGGTCGCCGACGCCATGACGCGCGATCTGGACACGGTCCAGGTCAATGAGCCGTTGGACGCCCTGATCCCCCTGTTCGACCGCGACCGGGTGGCCATCGTGCTGGACGGCGAGCGGTTCGTGGGCCTGATCACCCGCACCGACCTGATCAACCACCTCAGCCTGAACCGCTGATGCTGAAGCTGATGGGCCATGAGTTTGCGGACGACCAGCCGGCTATCGTGTGCAGGCATGTGACCGATGGTCAGCCGGTGGTCGAGGTGGCACATGACGTTGACGGTGTCGTGCAGGTGTTGTGCGCCCGGTTTGATCATGGGGCCGAAGACGCCCAGGTCGTACACCTGCACCACCTGATGCCCGTGCTTGAGCCGCTCGGTTTACCCGCCATAGATCCTGGCCATCTGGCCCAGCTTTCGGAAGGGGGGTGGATCGTCAAGGCGATGCCTCCCGAAGAGGAAGACGAATGAATTCCGACAAGAAGAACAGCCAGGGTTTCTCGACCCGCGCCATCCACGCCGGACAGCGGCCGGACCCGACGACGGGGGCGGTGATGACGCCGATCTACGCCACCTCGACCTACGCCCAGGAAAGTCCGGGGGTGAACAAGGGCTATGAATACGCGCGGGGCAAGAACCCGACGCGCGAGGCGTTCGAGGCCTGTATCGCGGACCTGGAGGGCGGCGCCCACGGGTTCGGCTTCGGCTCGGGCATGGCGGCGACCTCGACGGCGCTCGAACTGCTGGATGCGGGCGATCATATCGTCACGGGCGACGACCTGTACGGCGGCTCGTGGCGCCTGTTCGAGCGGGTACGGCGGCGGACCATGGGACTGGACTTCGCCTATGTGGACCTGAGCGACATCGCGGCGGTCGAGGCGGCGATCACGCCCAAGACGAAGATGCTGTGGGTCGAGACCCCGACCAATCCGCTGATGAAGCTGGCCGACATCGCCGCCCTGTCGACGGTGGCCAAGGCGCATGGCCTGCTGCTGATCGTGGACAACACCTTCGCCACGCCCTTCTGCCAGCAGCCGCTGAGCCTGGGGGCGGATGTGGTGATGCACTCGGCGACCAAATATCTGAACGGCCATTCGGACATCATAGGCGGCGTGCTGGTGACGGCCGATCCCGAGCTGGCGACGCGGATCAAGTTCCTGCAGAACTCGGTCGGCGGCGTCATGGGGCCGTTCGACGCCTTCCTGGCCAACCGGGGCCTGAAGACCCTGGCGCTGCGGATGAGGGCGCACTGCGAGAACGCCCTGACGGTGGCGCGCTGGCTGGACACCCGGTCGGGAGTGGCCAAGGTCATCTACCCCGGCCTGATCGCCCATCCGCAGCACGAACTGGCGGCGCGCCAGATGCGCGGCGGCTACGGCGGCATGGTGACGGTGATCCTGGACGGCGACCTGGACCGGACCCGGCGGGTGCTGGAACGGGTCGAGGTCTTCACCCTGGCGGAGTCGCTGGGCGGGGTTGAAAGCCTGGTGAACCACCCGGCCATCATGACCCACGCCAGCGTGCCCAAGGAGGTCCGCGAGAAGGGCGGGATCACCGACAGCCTGATCCGCCTGTCGGTCGGGGTCGAGGATGTCGAGGACCTGATCGCCGACCTGGATCAGGCGCTGGGCTGATCTCAGCCGGACGGCAGAGCCGTCTGGTGGCCGGTGACGGGGGGCAGCTTCTTCTTGGGGGCGGCGCGCTTCGCCGGCGGTGCCTTGACGGGCTTGGGCAGGGCGGCGCGGCGGGCCAGTTCGTCGTCGATGACCGGCAGGATGTCGCTGGCGGCCATCACCTGAGTGGAGGCGCCGTGTTCGACCAGACGGGCGGCGTTGGCGCGCAGTGTGGTCAGGTCGGCGTCGGTCATGGTGGGGATCATGTCGGCGAGCGGGGTCATGTCGTCATCCGTGCAGAAAGGCTTCAGGGCCGGCGCGCGAGGCGCCAGCCCTTCAGCTGATTGAAGGCGATCTCGACCACGACACGGTCGCCGAGCAAGGAAACGCCGTTCGGCGCACCCAGGGTCGGCAGGACCGTGACGATGTGGCCGTTGTCCAGGCGGACCTTCCGGCCGCCCAGAGGCAGGAGCTTCGTCACCTCGCCGTCGAAAGCGATGGCGGGCGAGCCAAGAAGCTTGTCCTACTCCGCCGCCGAAAGGCGGCCGGCGGATTCCTTGCCGGAGCGCTGGTCGCGCTCGATCTCGTAGCCGATCTTCTGGCCTTCGTTCAGCGAGCCGAGGCTCGAGGTTTCGACCGCCGAGGCGTGGACGAAGACGTCCTTGCCGCCGTCATCAGGGGCGATGAAGCCGTAACCCTTTGTGGGATTGTACCATTTTACAGTGCCGGTAGCCATTTGGAGACCTCCGTCTGGCGTTGACCGAAGGGAGGGCCCCAAGCGGTCTGTCGGGTCTGAATGGGATCGGCGTTTGGACCTCGGTGCGTGATGCAAAGGGAGCAGCGGCGTTACGCAGAGAGATCGACCATCCACATATGGGTGTTGATCGCCGAGGAGCAAGAGGTCGAGACGCTCTTTCCTAAGCGAGGCCGGCTAGCGCGACAGATGAGATATAAGCGTCGCTTTTAGGCGTCGCATTATTTCGGGCGTCATGGCGGCGAACAGCCCCCGGGCGTCTTGAGGTATGTGCCCCATTGGATCTTGCTCATCGGGTCGGAAGAGGTAGTGGTCGAAGACTGTACGCCAAGCTTGTCTTTCGCGTGGAGGCAAGTCTCGAAGCGTCAGCAGGCCATGTAGGAGGCTGAAGATGGGCGCTTCCGTGTAGGCGGGCGCGTCACGCCACCAAAAGTTGATCATGGCGCTGAACGGATCCAGCGATTCTACATGATGTATCCAGAGGCTGGGCATGTACAAGCCGTCTCCAGGCTCGAGTTCAGCCACCTGTGAGTGCTTCATCGCCTCGGCGAATTGGGGGTGGGCATCCAGGTCAGGCTCTATGAAATCAACTAGGCTGATGGGCTGGCCCGAGAGCGTGAAATCGACAGGTCCGAAGTACAGGTTCCGGATTTGCTCGATCGGAAAGAGGGTGAAACGGCGACGACCAGCGATTACGCACGCTAGGTTCTGGGGCAAATCCCAGTGGGCTGCCGTCCGAACACGGTTTCCAATCCAAAGCGAAACCCGCCGCTCGCCTTTCTTTTCCAACAAAGGCATCGGAGTCTCGAGCAGGAGACGGGGGAGGTGGCTCGCGAGAGGCACGCCGCCAGCGTAGAAGCCGGGAGGCTCAGAGTCGCTATGGTGGCGCATCAGCCTGTCCAACAGAACGCTTAAAGGCGCTTTTTCTTGGGCGTGATTGAAGGCCTTCAAGTCGTGACTGTAGAAAAAGCGCCCTTTGATTTCAGGCGAGCCGCTCCAGATCACGGTCGGATCGTTTGTGGCGGCCGCCCGAATGTGATTTGAAAGCTCACTATGAGATCTCAAACCAAGTGAGACCATAGGCCAGTTCGAAACCAAGCCACGGATTACCGCCGGACGCCCTTCCGGAACGATCTGGGTCTCGAACAGGTCACGGCTGACGCTCCTATATACGGGGATAGCGTCGGTCATCTAGAGTCGGGAGTCAAAATGGGCGCGCTTCCGTAAACCGTAGGACCAAGCGAACAGCCTTAGCGGTGTGGTGTGATCGGCTGAAGAAGAGGTTCAGCCGCCGTTCTCAGGCAGGGTGCATTGAGTGCCTACGTCCGCATTAGCGTTGGACGTCCTCACAATGCGCGCAGCCTCCGCCAGTTGCTGACAGTCGTAGGTCGTCACTCGAGCGCCGCTG
This sequence comes from Brevundimonas sp. GW456-12-10-14-LB3, assembly GCF_059424365.1. Classification (NCBI taxonomy): domain Bacteria; kingdom Pseudomonadati; phylum Pseudomonadota; class Alphaproteobacteria; order Caulobacterales; family Caulobacteraceae; genus Brevundimonas; species Brevundimonas sp. GW456-12-10-14-LB3. Next base: position 115,554 of record NZ_JBWKZJ010000003.1, on the reverse strand, counting down.
ACGACTACATAGCCCATGCCGCTCGCGCAGGCGACTTCAAACAGGTCGCGGCGATCGTCAGTACGTCCGACCTTTACCGCGGTGGTGACGTCGCATGACTTGTCCGTCTGGCTCATCAGGCGCTGGGCTTGACGGCGAACTCTGTCACGCTCGGCCGGCGAATAGATTTGCAATCGTCGACTGGCTTCGAACTGTTGAGCTGCGGCTTGAGCCGCCCGACGCCCTTCACTTTCCCGGGCGCGGACCGATCCTGGGTCAGTAAACTGTGGGAAGCCGGACTGGGCTCCGGACTGGGCTGATGCAGATGCGAGGCCGCCGAGCGCAGTGAAGATCAGGGCGTAAGTAAATGCGATTTTCATAGCTACCCTCCGCTCGAAAGGTCTCAGATATGCAGTTGCTCGTCAAGAATGTCGCAGGTTGGCGGCGGCCCGCGCCCGTCCCGCATCAGAAGGCGTAGGCCACTTCCGCCACCAGGGCGTCCTCGTACTGGTCGCCGAAGGCGTGGGCGTCGGTGTCGTGGTAGCGCAGATCCAGCGCCAGGGCGTCCGTCAGGTCGTAGGTCACGCCGGCGTTCCAGCCGGTATAGTCGGGGGCGCCGTCCTGTTCGCGGCGGCCGACGGCGGCGGAGCCCTCCAGGCGGGGACTGAAGGCCCAGGCGAGTTGGGCTTCGACCCAGGTGAAGGACCGTGTGGAGCCGGCCGCGTCGGGCGAATACTGGACCTGCAGCCGGGCCTCAGCGGGACCGACGGCGCGGCTGATGTCGCCGGTCAGCTCCCAACCGTCGGCGTCATACCCGGGATCAACGTCCCATCGGTTCTTGTAGGCCAGGCTGAGGTCGAAGGCGTAGCCCCAGGCTTCGGGCCGGTAGCCGGCGACCAGTTCGGTCTCGAACCGGGAACCCCCGGCCTGGATCGTCTCGAAGCCGGGGCCGGCGTAGAAGCGGCCGTCGGCGGACTCCCAGGTCGCGGCGCCGAAGGCATAGCCGTCGTTGCCGGACTTGGACGCCGCCTTGGACCGGTTGTCGGTTCCCGCGCCAAGCTCGAATCCCCAGTCCGAGGAGGGATTGGAGGTCTGGGCCAGGGCGGGGGCGGCGAGGGCAGCAAGGGCGACGGCGAGGGGAACGGAGAGGCGGGCGGCGCGTGTGTTTCGGATCATGGGGGCTCCAACGCGCGAACCGCGCGAAAGAGCCCTTAGCCTGCGGGGAACCGCGCTGAAAACTGTTCCGTGGCCTGAGCGAACTCTTGTCGCAGGCGGGCGACCAGTTCAGCGGTGGGCAGGACGTCGTGGATGGCCCCGGCGCCCTGGCCGGCGGACCACACGGTCTTCCAGGCCTTGGCCTCGGCGCCCATGTCCAGCTTGTGCTCGGGCAGGTGTTTGGGATCAATGCCGTTTTGGACCAGGGATTTGGTCATGAAGTTGGCGGGAACGCCGGAGACCGCCGGGGTATGGACGATGTCGGTCGAGCCGCTGTCGATGACCATCTGCTTGTAGGCCTCGGGCGCCAGGGCTTCGGCCGTGTTGATGAAGCGGGTGCCCATATAGGCGAAATCGGCGCCCATCATCAGCGCCGCCGCCACGTCTCGGCCCGTCGAAATGGCCCCGGCCAGGATGATGGTCCCGTCGTAGAAGGACCGGACCTCGTTGATCAGGGCGAAGGGATTGATGATCCCGGCGTGGCCGCCCGCGCCGTTGGCGACCAGGATCAGGCCGTCGACGCCCGCCTCGGCCGCCTTCCTGGCGTGACGGATGTTGGCGATGTCGTGGAAGACCATGCCGCCGTAGCCGTGAACCGCATCCACCACGTCGCGCACCGCGCCGAGCGAGGTGATGATCAGCGGCACCTTCTCCTCGACCGAGACCATCATATCGGCCATCAGCCGGGGATTGGTCGGGTGGACGATGTGGTTGACGCCAAAGGCGGCCGCGTCGGGAGACAGGCGTCCCTTGATCTCCTGCAGCCAGTCCCGATAGCCCTCGGTCGTGCGCTGGTTCAGCGACGGGAAGGTGCCGATGATCCCGGCGTTGCAAGCCTCGACCACCAGGTCCGGGCCTGAGACCAGGAACATCGGCGAGGAGATGACCGGCAGGGTCAGGCCTTTTTGAAGCGAAGCGGGAATGGCCACAGGCGTCTCCTTCAGTTTCGTTTCAGGACGCATACCGGGCTGTCGTGGCGTAAGGCAATCCGTTCCGAAGTCCGACCTAAACCTTCAGTCTGTCAGGAAAGGCGCCAGCAGGGGATGGGCCAGGACGGGCGCGGCCAGACGAACCACGGCCTGCGGATCTTCCAGCCGGACGGCGGCGGTGGCGTCGGCGACGATGAAGTCGGCGTGGGTGCGCGACGGCTCGGTCAGCCGCTCATGGCCCGGCCGCACGGTCGCCAGATACTGGGCCACGACCGAATCTGCCGACCGACCCCGCTCGGACTGGTCGCGCAGCAGGCGCCGGATGAAGCGGATGTCGGCGGGGGTGTCGACAAAGACCCGGATGTCAAACAGGGCGGTCAGCTCAGGCGTACAGAGCACATGGGTGCCTTCGACGATCACCACCTCGGCTGGCGCGATCGGTTCGCCGCCCGGCTCGCGTCCATGATGGATGAAGGAATAGACGGGCGCGGTCACGCCCCGACCCGACTTCAACGCCTTCAGGTCTGTGATCATCAGCGCATGGTCGCGCGCGGCCACATCGTCGAAGTCGAAGGTCGCGGGGTCGAAGCCGGGCAGGGCGGCGGCGTCTTTATAATAGGAGTCTTCGCGCACCAGCACGGCCGCCCCGTCGGGCAGGCTGGACACAAGCGCCTCCGCCAGCGTGCTCTTACCGGAGCCGGAGCCCCCCGTGATTGCGATCAATATGGCCATGGAGGGCCTTCTACGGCGCCGGCCGGCGCATCGCCAAGCGCCGGTCCGACGGGGCGATCGGTCGCGCGACGGCGCGCCGGGCTCGCATTGCTTATCGCTGATCACCCCTATAGCGTCTCATCAAGCGTCGCGGGCGAGCAGACGCATCAAGGGACAAGGAAGACGCACATGCTGGGATTGATGCAGGATTGGCCTCTGACGGTCGATAAGATCCTCGACCACGCCAAGAACTGGCACGGCGACCGCGAAGTGGTCACCCGTTCCGTCGAAGGCCCCATCGTCCGCACCACCTACAGCCGGATTCACGACAGGGCCAAGCGGGTGTCCAACGCCCTGAAAGCCTGGGGTATCGAGCCCGGCGATCGCGTCGCCACCCTGGCCTGGAACACCGACCGCCATATCGAGACCTGGTACGGCGTCATGGGCATAGGCGCGGTGTGCCACACCCTGAACCCCCGTCTGTTTCCCGAGCAACTCGTCTATATCATCAACCACGCCGAGGACCGGGTCATCTTCACCGACCTGACCTTCGTGCCGCTGCTTGAAGCCATTCTGCCCCACATCCCGAAGGTCGAGCGGGTCATCATCATGACCGACGACGCCCACATGCCGCAGACCCGGCTGCCGCGCGCAGAATCCTATGAAAGGATCGTGGCTGAACAGTCCCCCGACGTCTTGTGGGGCGACTTCCCGGAAAACACCGCCTGCGGCCTGTGCTACACCTCCGGCACCACGGGGAATCCCAAAGGGGTGCTGTATTCGCACCGCTCCAACTTCCTGCACACCTTCATGGCCCTGCAAGCTTCGGTGGTTGGGGGCAAGACCAGCGACGTCATACTGCCGGTGGTGCCCATGTTCCACGCCAACGCCTGGGGCATCGCCTTCGTCGGTCCCGCATCGGGCTGCAAGCTGGTGATGCCGGGCGCCCGGATGGACGGGGAGGCTCTGTATGAGCTGCTCGAGACCGAGGGCGTCACCTTCTCGGCCGCCGTGCCCACCGTGTGGCAGGGGCTTCTGGCCCATATGCGGCAGAACGGATTGAAGCTTTCTACGGTCAAGCGCGTGCTGATCGGCGGTTCGGCCGTGCCGGAAAGCCTGATCCGAGCCTTCCACGACGATTATGGCGTCGAAGTGCTCCAGGGCTGGGGCATGACCGAGACTTCGCCGATCGGCACCCTGTCGAACATGACGCCGGAGACGGCGGCCCTGCCGTTCGAGGAACAGCTGAAATACCGCACCAAACAGGGTACGCCCCCACTGGGCATCGAACTGGCGCTGAAGGACGACGCGGGTCAGAGCCTGCCGCATGACGGGGCCACCTTCGGCCATTTGATGGTCAAGGGGCCGACGGTCGCCCGCGCCTATTTCCGTGAGGAGAGCTCGATTCTGGACTCAGACGGCTTCTTCGATACGGGCGACGTCGCGACCGTCGACGAGCTGGGCTTCATGCAGATCACCGACCGGTCAAAGGACGTGATCAAGTCGGGTGGGGAGTGGATCAGCTCCATTGAGATCGAGAACATCGCCGTCGGCCATCCCAAGGTCGAACTGGCGGCGGTGATCGGCGCCCCTCATGCCAAATGGGACGAGCGCCCGGTCCTGCTGGTCAAGCTGAAGGCGGGAGAGATCCTGGACAAGCAGGAGCATCTCGACTTCCTGAAAGGCAAGATCGCCAAATGGTGGATGCCCGACGACGTGGTGGCGCTGGACGAGATTCCCCTGGGCGCCACAGGCAAGATCGACAAGAAGCTTCTGCGCGAGCGGATGAAGGACTATCGTCTGCCCGACGTTCAGCCCGCCTGACCTGCCGGAACGCCGATGCGATCGACCAAGCCCGTCCCCGCCTTGATCCCTGTCCTGACCGCCGTGACGGCGGCGGCTCCGGTCTTGGCGGTGGGGGCCATGGCCGCCACCCTGTTCGGCGGGGTCGATCGGGCGGTCACCTATGATCTGCTGACCTGGACGGTGGGGCGGGGTCTGGCCTGGGTCGGCCTCGGTGCGGCCTTGGTCGTCTCGGTCCTGGCTCTGCGCGACCTCGGCCGACGTGGGGCCTATGCCGCGACGGCCCTGGTGTTGGCGGGAAGCGTGCTGGGCGTCTTCCTCTATCAAGGGGCGCGTCTGGCCCAGCCGACGCCGCGCGACGTCAGCACCAGTGTGGAAGAACCGCCGGCCTTCAGCCGTTTGGCCGCCCTTCATCCTCGCGCGAATGACGTTCAGGGGATGCAGGCCTGTCCCGCCGCCCGCTCCATTCCCTCGCAGATCTTGGCGCAGCAGGCGGTATCGGCCCTGGTGGACGCTGGTTTTCCAGTGGTTCGCGCCGCGACCTTCGAGGTCGAGGGGGTGCATGAGGGCGCCTGGTTCGGCTTCGCCTATGACGCGGTGATCCGCATCCGGCCCGGACGGACCGACATTCGAGTTGCAGCGCGCGATCCGCGCCCCGACGGCGGCGCGACCTGCCGTCTGATGGGCAAGATCGTCGCGGCCCTGGAGGAGGAAGTCCGCTAGAGCATGATCGTTTCGGACGGAACCGCGCAGCGGTTCCAACAGAAGCGTGAATCATGCTCTCGCTTTGATCTGGGGCTTGATTCACCGTTTCAGCGAACCGCGTAGCGGTTCCTCCTCAACGGATCAGGCTCTAGGCCGGACGAAACTCCGTCGTCACGCTGGGCGGGCCCGAAACGGTCGCCGTCCCGTCTTCGACCAGTTTGATCAGATGGGCCAGGACCGACAGGGCGGCGGCCGGCCACAGCCGCTGATCCACGGCGGCGTAGAGAATCGGCGTCATCTCCGCCGCCGTTCGGTCGCCCGCCCTCAACCGCGCCGCCACCTGGGCCTCGCGCTCCAGCCTGTGGGCGCGATAGGCTGACAGAAAGGGCCCAGGGTTCGTCACAGGGGCGCCGTGCGTGGGCCAGAGGGTGGTGTAGTTCCGCGCGATCACGGCGTCCAGGCTGGCCATATAGTCGCGCATGTTTCCATCCGGCGGCGCCACCACCGTGGTGGACCAGCCCATGACGTGGTCGCCGCTGAACAGGGCGTTCTCCTCCCGTAGAGCGAACGCCATATGGTTCGAGGCGTGGCCGGGCGTGAACAGGGCCTCCAGCGTCCAGCCGTCGCCCTCGATCCGTTCGCCGCCCGTCAGCACCCTGTCGGGGGCGAAGTCCGCATCCTCATCCTCATCCAGCGCGCCCGAGGCGTGGGTTTCTCGCAGCGGGGGCCGCGCCGCGAGAATCGTCGCCCCCGTACGATCGGCGAAGGGGCGGGCGAGGGGGGCGTGGTCGCGGTGGGTGTGGGTGACGAGGACGTGGCTCACTACACGTCCCGCCACCGCCGTCAGCAGGGCGGCGAGATGCGGCTCGTCCAAAGGGCCGGGGTCGATCACCGCCACCTGCGCCCCCGGCTCGGCCCGACCGACGATATAGGTCCCCGTCCCCGTGAAGGTGAAGGGACCCGGATTGTGGGCGATCACTCGCTGAATCAGCGGCGAGACCTGATCGCGCCGCCCGTGGGCGAAATCAAAATCCCGAACGAAGGGAATCACGCCGACGCCCCCGTCCTCTGGCGCGACCCTTGCCTTAACTCCTCGGTAACCTTCGCCGGAGCGCCCCATCATGGCTCGTTCGATCGCCTTCGCTGTCTCAAATCGGCTCCAGCCTATCGCGGCGGCGCTGCTGTGTCTCATGGCGGCGCAACTCGTCACAGCGTCGTGCACGCCCGAGCCGGCGCCTTATGCGTCGAGGGTGGCGGTGGAGCGGTAGCGTACACCCAGAGGTGCCATCTCAACGTCGTGGAGTTTTGCACTTAGCTCATTTGGAAGCCATTATTGTTCTGCAATTTTGGGATGAGAGGATAATCCATGCCCAAAGAACGCTACGAGGTGCAAAATGGCTTCTTAGTGGCGCTCACGGTCATGGTGTGGCCTTATTGAGACAATCTCACGACTAATAGGTTACGGAGGCGTAATAGTCGTAGCTTCAATGGGTTCACTGACTAAGGTCTCCTTCGATCCGCGCGCATGGGGGCGCGGCATATCGAGCAACTCGTGAGCCGTCGCCGCGAGTTGCGTTTTGGAGGACTTGATTTGAAAACCCAAACAATTCGAGAGCGTCTGCTGACGGGCACGATGATTGGAGGCGTGGCGATGTTCGCGGCCGCCATCGTCCCGGCCGCCACCGTTTTGGTTGCGCCCACGAACGCTCTTGCGCAGGCTTCCGCCACGCAGGGCGCCATCGCGGCCAATGTTAGGGATACCTCTGGCGCCGCTGTCGCGGGCGCGACCGTCACGGTGACATCGACGGATCAGGGCTTCAGCCGCACGTTTACCACGGACGCCTCTGGCGCTTTTCGCGCGGTCGCGCTGCCGCAAGGCAATTATACGATCGCCATCTCGGCCCCGGGCTATAATGCGTTTTCTGACAATGTGGACGTTTCGGTCGGCGGCACGTCGTCCTTCACCTTCACCATTGGTCGAGAAAACGCCACGACGGTCGGTGACATCGTCGTCGTAGGTACGCGCCGAGCTGTGTCCGAATTTGACGCCACGACGACGGGTCTGAGCGTCAACGTCGAACAACTGACGGCCAATACGCCGATCGCTCGGTCCGGAACGGCATTGGCGCTTCTCGCGCCCGGCGTGACGGCCGGTGATGCCGCATTTGGCGGCATCCCGGCGATTTCCGGCTCTTCGGCGGGGGAGAACACTTTCTTCGTCAACGGCCTGAACACCACGGACTTCGTGAGCTTCTTGGGCGGCGCCAGTGTGCCCTTCGAGTTCTACGAAACGTTCGACGTCAAGACGGGTGGTTATTCTGCGGAATTCGGCCGGGGCACCGGCGGGGTCATCAATGCTACGACCAAATCTGGCGGCAACGAATGGAAGTTCGGGTTGACGTCGTACTGGGAACCGGAAAGCCTGCGCGAGTATCAGCCCAATACATATCTCGCGCTGAACGAAAACGATTATCGCGAGTCTTGGGATGTTATCCTTGAGGCGGGCGGTCCCATCATCAGCGACCGTCTCTTTGCCTATGGTCTGTACAATGTGCGCAACCGCGAAGCGTACGACCAGAACACCAGCGGCCTTGGTTTCCGGACGAAGGACGACACGCCGGTTTACGGCGGAAAGGTCGACTTCATCATAGCGGATGGTCACCGCCTGGAAGGCACCTATTTCACCGACCACGTTGAGCAGGAAACCGAACAGACGACCTTCTTCGCAAACAACGCGGGTTCGAGGTCGGATGGCGTTTACAACTTCGAGAGCGGCGGCGATAATTACGTCTTCCGCTACACTGGTGTTTGGACCGACTGGCTGACCACTTCGCTGTCTTACGGCGTGACGGAAAACCGTACCGTCAGTTCTTCGCCTGAAGACGGCAACCCGGTGATCATCGATATTACCGGCTTCGACTACAACGGCGATGGTATTCTGGACGTTGAGAACACGCTGACGGCCCAGCGTGGCAATTGGTTGATCGGCTCGCCGGGCACCAATGACGACCGGCGCGAAATGCTGCGCTTCGACGTCGATGCCTATGTGTCGCTGTTTGGTCAGCACCACTTCCGGGCTGGTATCGACAATGAAGATCTGGAAGCCAGCCAAACGCTGTCTCGCTCGGGCTCGGGCTTCAACATCTGCCGGTCCTCGCCGATCAACACCGCGACGAACGAAGACGCCCTTGTCTGCTCTGGCGAGCGGACCGGCGGCGTGGCTTACCGCTACCAGACGCCCTTCACCGCTGCGAACGCTCCCGCTGGACGGCCTGATCTCATCGGTTCGCCGCGCCGCGTGCGGGTTGAAGTCTACGATAATTCTGGCTCGTGGACTTCGACGCAAAACGCCTGGTACGTGCAGGACAGCTGGGAAGTCACCGACCGGCTTACTCTGAATCTCGGCGTCCGCGGCGAAAGCTTCGAGAACGCCAATATCAACGGCGAAACCTTCGTCGACATCAAAAATCAGATCGCTCCGCGGCTCGGCGCCACATTCGACGTTTTCGGCGATCGTCAGGCTAAGCTGTTCGGCTTCTACGGGCGCTACTATCTGCCCGTCGCCGTCAACACGAACCAGCGCTTGGCCGGTCGGGAGCTGTACTTCCGCGATACGTACAATCTGAATGTGTTGAACGGTAATCTCGCCATCGACGCCAACCAAGACGGCATTCGTGACGACAATGAACAACCCATCTTGGGCAGCCTGTTCTCGGAAGTCACCCTCGCTGACGGCACGACCAAGCCGATCGCAACTCAGGTCGCTTCGAACCTTGATCCGATGTACGTTGATGAGTTCATCATCGGCTATTCGCAACGGTTCGGCGGTTATACGGCCGGCGTGACTGCCACTTACCGCGATCTGGGTCGTGCCATTGACGACATCGCCATCGACTCGGCTCTGCAGCAGTACTGCGAACAAGCTGGCGGCGGTCTCTCGGCGGCGAGCTGCGCCGGCGTCTGGTCGGGCTTCCACCAGTACGTTCTGGCCAACCCCGGCGAAGACGTCACTGTCACCCTGGCGGGCTCCGACTTGGCCGCAGCTTCGGGCGGCTTGATCACTCAGGATCGTGTCGTCGATCTGGCGGCGGATGACCTGCGTTTCCCGAAACCTGTCCGGGAATACAAGGCCGTCGAGTTCTCGCTGGAACGCGCTTTCGATGGCGTGTGGGGCGGCCGGGTCAGCTACGTCTGGTCTGATCTGGAAGGCAATTATGAAGGCGCTCTGAAGTCCGACAACGGACAGGCTGACCCTGGTCTTACTCAAGACTACGACGTGCCTGGCCTGGCGGACGGCGCGTTTGGCAAGCTGCCGAACCACCGCGAACATGCCTTCAAGGCGTATGGCAACTGGCAGGTGACGCCGAACTTCAATATCGGCGCCAACATCCTGATCGAGTCGCCGCGTCAGTTTGGCTGTCAGGGGGTTCACCCGGAAACCGACCCGAACACCGACGACGACCTGTTCGCCGCCTTCTACGGCGCCGCGTCGTGGTACTGCGACTTGGACGGCGACGGAACGTCAGAGGCCACGCCTCGGGGCTCCGTGTTCAAGAGCGATTGGCTCAAGGTCGTGGATTTGACCTTCGCCTATACCCTTCGTGATCGTTGGGGCATTCCGGGCGACGGCGTCACGCTGCGCGCGGATGTGTTCAACATCTTCAACCAGCAGGCTGAACTCGACTTCAACGAATTCGGTGAAATCGACATCGGCGCCTATCCGGGCCCCGGTCAGGTAAACCCGAACTTCGGCAAGGTCACCGCCTATCAGACGCCGCGCTATGTGCGTCTCAGCGCTTCGGTCAAGTTCTAAAAGACCGTAGCGGCGACGAGAGAGGAGCGGGCCTGCGGCCCGCTCCTTTTTTGTTTTGAAAACGAGATCCGATCTTTTGAGCAATAAAACTCGGCAGTTTTTATCCTCAAATTGATGCCGCCGCACTGGCGCCATCTTGGCGGTGGAGCGTTACAGCTTGGCTGGGCGCTGGGGCGCCCTCTCGTCTAGGATTGCAATGCTGAAGTTTTCCGCCGCCGCGCTCGCCGCGACCCTTTCGCTTTCCGCCGCCGCCGCCGCCTTCGCCCAGTCCCAGGACGGGCCGATCGTCACCGGCAATCGCACCGCCGAGACGGCGGAGGCCCTGAAGGTCCGTGAGGCGATCGCCTATTCGCACACGCTGCCGCGCGGGGCGCCGACACAGGATTATCCGCTGGTGGCCTGGTGCGACGCCCTGGTGACGGGGCACGCGGATCTGGGCGACAGCCTGACGAGCCGCTCGCCGGAGGATACGGAGCTGGTGCGGCTGGGTCGTCTGGAGGCCCAGGATTTCCGCAGCGCCCTGGCGGCGGCGGAGCCGAGGCAGACGGCGGCGACCAAGGCGGCTGCGCAACAGGCGGCGGCTGCGGCCAAGGCCCAGTGGGCGCCGCTTCTGGCGAGCGAGGACGAGGCGGCGCGGAGCCAGTCCTTCGGCCTGTTCTACGGCCTGCCGGGCCGGTGCGAACATGCGGCGCGGCGCATCCGGAACAACATCACCACTCCGCCGGCGACCCCGGCCGAAGTGGGGCTTGAGGCGCCGGCGCCCGCAAACTAAGCGGCAGAATCTCGAAGATCAGCCACGGCGGCTTGGGTCCGGCTCAGGCCGCCGTTTCCCGTTTGGCGACGTAGGGATCGTAGTTGAGGATGGGGGCCAGCCAGCGTTCGCAGGTGGCGACGTCCCAGCCCTTGCGCCGGGCGTAGTCCTCGACCTGGTCCAGATCGATCTTGCCGACGCCGAAATAGTGGCTGCCCGGATGGCCGAAATAGAGGCCCGAGACCGAGGCCGGGGGCGTCATGGCGAAGCTCTCCGTCAGGGCCATTCCGGCGTTTTGCTCGGCCTGAAGCAGGCGGAACAGGGTGGCCTTTTCCGTATGGTCGGGCTGGGCCGGGTAACCGGGCGCCGGGCGGATGCCCTGGTATTGTTCGGCGATCAGATCGTCGACGCTGGTCGCCTCGTCGGCAGCGTAACCCCACAGCTGGGTGCGGACTTCCTTGTGCAGCCGTTCGGCGAAGGCCTCGGCCATGCGGTCGGCCAGGGCGGTGGCGAGGATGGCGGAATAGTCGTCGCCCGCCTCCTTGAAGCGTTTGGCGATCTCCAGCTCGCCGTGGCCGGCGGTGACGGCGAAGGCGCCGATATAGTCCTGGTCGTCGTCGGCGATGAAGTCGGACAGAGCCAGGTTCGGTTTGCCGTTCGACTTCTTGATCTGCTGACGCAGCGTGTGGAAGCGGGCGATCTCGGCGTCGCGCGTCTCGTCGGCGAAGACGATGATGTCGTCGCCGGCGGCGCGGGCGGGCCAGAAGCCGACCACGCCCTTGGCGGTAAACCACTTCTCGTCGATGATTCGCTTCAGCATGGCTTGCGCGTCGGCGAACAGATCCCGGGCGGCCTGGCCGACGATCTCGTCGTCAAGGATCAGCGGATAGCGGCCGATCAGCTCCCAACTGGCGAAGAATGGGGTCCAGTCGATGTGGTCGGCGAGGTCCTGAAGATCCCAGGACTCGAAGGCCCGCACGCCGATGAAGCCGGGCTTGCCGGGGCGGGGCTGATCGGGGTCGAGCTTGAAGCGGTTCTCGCGCGCCTGATCCAGGCTGGCGCGGGCCTTGACCTCCTGGCCCCGGGCGTACTGTTCCCGAATGCGGATGTATTCGTCGCGGGTGGCGGCTTCGTTCCTGGCCCTTTCGGTGGGCGACAGCAGGCCTGAGACCACGCTGACGGCGCGCGAGGCGTCGACGACATAGGTGGTCGAGCCGCGGCGATAGGCCGGTTCGATCTTGACCGCCGTATGGGTGCGGCTGGTAGTGGCGCCGCCGATCAGCAGAGGAATGTCGAAACCGCGCCGCTCCATCTCGGCGGCGACGAAGACCATCTCGTCCAGCGAGGGCGTGATCAGGCCGGACAGGCCGATGATGTCGACATTGTGGGCCTTGGCCTCGTCCAGGATCCGGTCGGCCGGGACCATGACGCCCAGGTCGATGACCTCGTAATTATTGCACTGGAGCACGACGCCGACGATGTTCTTGCCGATGTCGTGGACATCGCCCTTGACCGTAGCCATCAGGATGCGGCCGGCCTGTTCGCGCGGCTTGCCCGCCTTTTCGGCTTCCATATAGGGCTCGAGCCAGGCCACGGCTTGTTTCATCACCCGGGCGGATTTGACCACCTGGGGCAGGAACATCTTGCCCGAGCCGAACAGGTCCCCGACCACATTCATCCCGTCCATCAGCGGACCTTCGATGACGTGCAGCGGCCGTTCGGCGGCGAGCCGCGCCTCCTCGGTGTCGGCCTCGATGAACTCGGTGATGCCGTGGACCAGGGCGTGCTCGATCCGCTTGCCGACCGGCTGTTCGCGCCAACTGAGATCGACGACGCGGGCCTGACCCTTTTCGCCCTTGTAGCGGGGCGCCATGTCGACCAGTCGCTCAGTATTCGAGACATTGGTCCGCTGCGGCCGGTTCAAGATGACGTCCTCGACCGCCTCGCGCAGCTCGGGGTCGATGTCGTCATAGACGGGCAGGTCGCCGGCGTTGACGATGCCCATGTCCATGCCGGCGTTGATGGCGTGGTACAGAAAGACGCTGTGGATCGCCCGGCGGACCGGCTCATTGCCGCGGAAGCTGAACGAGACGTTCGAGACGCCGCCCGAGATGCGGGCGTAGGGCAGGGTGGCCTTGATGACCTTGACCGCCTCGATGAAGTCGACGGCGTAGTTGTCGTGCTCCTCGATCCCCGTCGCCACGGCGAAGATATTGGGATCGAAGATGATGTCCTCGGGCGGGAAGCCGACCTCGTTGACCAAGATATTATAGGCGCGGGTGCAGATCTCGATCTTGCGGGCGGCGGTGTCGGCCTGGCCCACCTCGTCGAAGGCCATGACCACGACGGCGGCGCCGTAGCGCAGGCATTTGACGGCGTGTTCGCGGAAGGCGGCCTCGCCCTCCTTCATGCTGATCGAGTTGACGATGGGCTTGCCCTGGACGCACTTCAGGCCCGCCTCGATCACCTCCCATTTGGAGCTGTCGATCATCACCGGCACCCGGGCGATGTCGGGCTCGGCCGCGATCAGATTGAGGAAGGTCCGCATGGCGACGGCGCCGTCCAGCAGCCCCTCGTCCATATTGATGTCGATGATCTGGGCCCCGGCCTCGACCTGTTGCCGGGCGACGTCGAGCGCGGCCGAGTAGTCGCCCTCGACGATCAGCTTGCGGAATTTGGCCGAGCCGGTGACGTTGGTCCGTTCGCCGACGTTGATGAAGGTGGGGCGCATTACAGACTTCCGCTCATCCCCGCGAAAGCGGGGACCCAGTGCTTTTGGGAGGCACGGTGCATGGGATCGCGAGCGAAGACATCATGGTGATGGCTGTCGCCCAAAGGACTAGGTCCCCGCTTTCGCGGGGATGAGCGGGGAGGGAAGCCTGTCACGCCACCATCTCGAAGGGTTCAAGCCCCGAAAGCCGCAGGGCCACCGGCCGCTCCGGGATCGCGCGCGGTTTCAGCGGCGCGACCTCTTCGGCGACGTGCTTGATGTGGTCCGGCGTCGTGCCGCAGCAGCCGCCGACGATGTTGACCAGACCCGACGCCGCCCATTCTTCGATGAAGTGGGCGGTCTCGTGCGGCTCCTCGTCGTACTGGCCCATGGCGTTGGGCAGGCCGGCGTTGGGATAGGCGGCGACCAGGGTGTCGGCGACGCGGCTCAGTTCGGCGATGAAGGGCCGCATCAGGTCGGCGCCGAGGGCGCAGTTGAAGCCCACGGCGAAGGGTTTGGCGTGGCGCACGCTGTTCCAGAAGGCCTCGGCCGTCTGGCCCGACAGGGTGCGGCCCGATCGGTCGGTGATGGTGCCCGAGATCCAGATGGGCAGGGCGTCCATGCCCTCGTCCTCCAGATCCTTGATCGCCTTGATCGCGGCCTTGCAGTTCAGCGTGTCGGTGATGGTCTCGATCAGATAGAGATCGACGCCGCCCTCGTTCAGCGCCTTCACCTGATGGCGATAGGCCTCATAGACTTGGTCGAAGGTCACGCTGCGGGCGCCGGGGTCGTTCACGTCGGACGACATGGACAGCATCTTGTTCAGCGGACCGATGGAGCCGGCGGCGAAACGCGGCTTGTGCGGCTCCTTCTCCGTCCAGCGGTCGGCGGCGGCGCGGGCCAGTTTGGCGCCTTCCAGATTGATGTCCCACACCGCCTGGGCGTCCAGGGCGTAGTCCTCCTGGGCGATGGTGGTGCCGGAGAAGGTGTTGGTCTCGGAGATGTCGGCGCCGGCGGCGTAATACTGGTCGTGCAGGTCCGAGATGATATCCGGCCGGGTGATGCAGAGGATGTCGTTGTTCCCCTTCATCTGGTGCGTCTCGTCATAGCCGTTGGCGGCGACGAAACGGTCGGCGCGGAAGTCGGCTTCCGACAGGCCCCGACGCTGGATCATCACGCCCCAGCTGCCGTCGAGGACCAGGATGCGTTCCTTGGCCGCCGCATGCAGGGCGGCGATCCGTTCGGCGCGAGTCATTGCGCTCCTCCTCCGTTGGGGGAGGTGGCGCGCAGCGAAGCGGAGCGACGGAGGGGGCTTACCCCTGACGTCGGCGCCTGCGGTTGTCCCCCTCCACCGCTTCGCGGTTCCCCTCCCCCAATTGGGGAGGATTGTTGTTCACGCACGCCCAGCACGCGGCAGATCGCATAGACCAGATCGGCGCGGTTCAGGGTGTAGAAGTGGAAGTCGGAGAAGCCTTCTTCCTGCAGACGCGCACAGGTCTCGGCGGCGATGGAGGCGGCCAGCAGTTTGCGGGTCTCCGGATCGTCGTCCAGCCCGTCGAAATGAGCTTTCAGCCAGTCGGGGATACCCGCGCCGCAAGCGCCGCACATACGGACCAGGCCGGCGAAGTTGGACACGGGCATGACGCCGGGGATCAGGGGAATGGTCACCCCCGCCGCCCGCACCCGGTCGCGGAAACGCAGGAAGGCGTCGATGTCGAAGAAGAACTGGCTGACGGCGCGGGTCGCGCCGGCGTCCACCTTGGCCTTGAGCACCTCGATGTCGTGATCGATGGACGAGCTCTCGGGATGTTTCTCGGGATAGGCGCCCACCGTGACGTCGAAGCCCCCGATGCGGCTGATGGCGGCCGTCAGTTCGGTGGCGTTGGCGTAGCCGTCGGCGCGGGGCTGATAGACGCCGCCGATGCCGCCGCCGCCGGGCGGATCGCCACGCAGGGCGACGATGTGATCGACGCCGATGGCCTTGTAGCCGGCGATCACCTCGTCCACCTCATCCCGACTGGCGTCGACGCAGGTCAGGTGGGCGGCGGGACGTAAAGCCGTCTCGGCGATGATCCTTTGCACGGTCCGGTGGGTGCGTTCCCGCGTCGAACCACCCGCTCCATAGGTGACGGAGACGAAGGCGGGGTTCAGCGGCTCAAGCCGGCGGATCGCCTTCCACAGATTGACCTCGGCCTCGTCTGTCTTGGGCGGAAAGAACTCGAAGGAGACCCGCACCGTTTCGCGGTTCGATCCGGCGCGCGCGACCGGCCCCAGCGGCGAGAGCAGCAGGGCCCGCGCTTCCGCCAGATTGGTGGAGGAACCGGTCATCATGCGCTCTTTCTGCCTTGGGCGGCGGCCGGCGCCGCCCTGCGTTCCGCCGTCCAGATCGTCACGGTCAGCCCTTCGTTATCGGGGGGCAGGGCGATGGGCGCAGAGGGTGTCAGGTCGTTCTCGACCAGCCAGCCGGTGATTTCTGCGTCTGCGAAGCCCAGGCGGCGGTGCTGATGCGCCTCGCGCATATGTTCGAAGTCGTGCGGGGCGAAATCGACGATGACCAGCCGCCCGCCCGGGCAGACCAGACGCGCCGCCTCGGCCACGGCGGCCGAGGGATCGGCGAGATAGTGTAGGACCTGATGTACGATCACCAGATCGGCGCTGCCGGCGGGCAGACGGGTGGCGAAGATGTCGCCGTGACGCAGTTCGACCTTGCTCAGCCCGGCCTTGGAGACATTGGCGCGGGCGATGTTGAGCATGTTCTGGCTCAGATCCAGCCCGACCGACATCTTGGCCTTCTTGCCGAACAGGGTCAGCATCCGTCCCGAGCCGGTGCCCAGATCGACGACACGCTTGAAAGGGCCGGGCCCCACCGCCCTTTCCAGCGCGGCCTCCACGGCGCTTTCGCTGACATAGAGGGAGCGCAGTCGGTCCCACTGGGGCGCAATCTGTTCGAAATAGCTTTCGGCCGCCTGCTGTCGGTCCTTCTGCACCTCGCTCAGTCGCCGATGGTCGGCCTCTCCGGCGTCATCGGCCAGAATGTCCAGCACGGTGTCGATCAGCCGCCGCGCATGGGGATCGTGCGACAGGCGGTAATAGACGCGGGCGCCGTCGGGAAACCGCTCGATCAGCCCGGAATCGGTCATCAGCTTCAGGTGACGCGAGACGCGGGGCTGGCTTTGGTCCAGAATGCGCGACATCTCCATGACCGACAGCTCTTCACTGGCCAGCAGAGACAGGATGCGCAGGCGGGTGGGTTCGCCGGCGGCGCGAAGCGCTTCGACAGTCTGATCGGCGTTCAAGCTCATATGATCATATAAAGATATCTTTATATGATTTGGCAAGCAAAAACCTGCGCGCAAAGGCCGCGACGGGAAGGCTTCCTTTCGCCGTTGAAGGAGATGCAATCCCTTTGGAGTGGTTCCATGCGCAGTCTTCTGATCTCAACCTTCGCCCTCCTCGTCGCCGGACCGGCCCTGGCGCAGAGCGATTTTCCTGAGCCGCCGATGGGCGGGGGGCAGATGTCCGGCCCGCCGCCAATGGGCGGGATGCGTCCGCCGGAGCGCGAGCCCCTCGCTGACATGAAGGCGAGGATAAGCGCCATGTTCGACCGTATCGACGCCAACCATGACGGCGCGATCAACGCCTCGGAGCTGTCCGCCTCGCCGGGCGGTCGGATGCTGAGCCGCGCCGATGCGGATGGGAACGGACTCATCACCAAGGCCGAGATGGAGGCCGGCGCCGAAGCCATGTTCAAGGCCATGGACAAGAACGGCGACGGCGTCGTCACGGCCGATGAACGCCCCCAGCGTCCGCAACGCCCGGACTGATCACTCGACCGGCGTCTTCAGCGGCTGGCCCGCGAAATGCGCCTGAAGATTCTGCATCAGCAGCATCAGCATGCCCTGCACCCCGGCGGTCGTCGCGCCGGCGGTGTGGGGCGTCAGGACGAGGTTCGGAACATCGGCCCAGCGTGAAGGCTCGGTCGGCTCCTCCATGAAGACGTCCAGGGCCGCCTGGCCCAGGGCGCCGGATTTCAGCATGTCGATCAGGGCGTCCTCATCGACCAACTGGCCGCGCGCGACATTGACCAGCAGGCCGTCCGGCCCCAGGGCCTGAAGCACCTCGCGAGAGATCAGGCCGCGATTGGTTTCATCGGCCTTGCAGGCGACGACCAGGATGTCGCTGGCCTTGGCCAGGGCCGACAGGCTGTCGGCCCGGGGCCATTCGGCGTCCTTGGGGCGAGGGCCCCACCAGCTCACATCCATGCGGAACGTCTCGGCGCGTCGGGCCACGGCCGCGCCTATGGCGCCCAGGCCGACGACGCCCAGTTTCTGGCCGCCGAGCGAGGGGGTGATGCTGCGGGTCTCGGCGGTCCAGCCGCCCGACCGGACCTGACGATCGCCCGAGACGATCTGCCGACGCGCGGCCAGGATCAGGCCCAGGGCGTGGTCCGCGACGTCTTCATGATTGACGCCCGGCGCATGGGTGACGGGCAGGCCGCGTTCACGACACCAGTCGATGTCGATCCCGTCATAGCCCGAGGTGAAACAGGCGATCAGATCGAGGGCCGGGAGGCGTTCGATCAGCCCCTTGTCCAGCGGCGCCTCGCCGGCGACGATCAGGGCGCGGATGTCATGGGCGGCCTCAATCGGCGGGCCTTCCCAGAAGCGGTAGACGTCATAGGCGCTCTCTAGGATCGGCGAGAGCGGGGCGAGATGCCGCTGCATGATGAGAACGGCGGGGCGTTGGGTCATGCAGCGGCTCCTCTTTTTAGATCAGGCGATCAGCGCCCGAACTTCTGGTGTTGCAGGCGCTTGGGAATGATGCTGTCGGCGCCCAGGCGGCGCATCTTGTCCTGTTCGTAGGCCTCGAAGTTCCCCTCGAACCATTCCACATGGCCGTCGCCTTCGAAGGCGAGAATGTGGGTGGCCAGACGGTCCAGGAACCAGCGGTCGTGGGAGATGACCACGGCGCAGCCGGCGAACTCTTCCAGGGCCTCTTCGAGGTTCTGCAGGGTCTCGATGTCCAGGTCATTGGTCGGTTCGTCGAGCAGGATCAGATTGCCGCCGGCGGCCAGGGTCTTGGCCAGGTGGACGCGGTTGCGCTCACCGCCCGACAACTGGCCGACCTTCTTCTGCTGGTCGCCGCCCTTGAAGTTGAAGCTGCCGACATAAGCGCGGGTGTTGATCTCGCGCTTGCCGACCATCATCACGTCGGTGCCGCCGGAGATGGCCTGCCAGATGGTTTCGTCCGGCTTCAGGTCGTCGCGCGACTGGTCGACATAGGCCAGCTTCACTGTCTCCCCGACGCGGATCGAGCCGCCGTCGGGCTTTTCCTGACCGGTGATCAGCTTGAACATGGTCGACTTGCCGGCGCCGTTGGGGCCGATGACGCCGACGATGCCGTTGGGCGGCAGTTTGAAGGTCAGATTGTCGAACAGCAGCTTGTCGCCATAGGACTTCTGCAGGCCCTCGACCTCCAGCACCACATTGCCGAGGCGCGGGCCGGGCGGGATCTGGATATGGGCGTGGGTCTGGGCCCCGCGCATATTCTCCTGCTCCTCGACCATCCGCTCGTAGGCGGCCAGACGGGCCTTGGACTTGGCCTGACGGGCCTTGGCGCCCGAACGGACCCATTCCAGTTCGCGGGTGAGGGCGCGCTGGCGGGCTTCGGATTCCGACTGTTCCTGAACGACGCGCTTCTGCTTGGCTTCCAGCCAGGAGGAATAGTTGCCCTCGTGCGGGTGACCCTTGCCGCGGTCCAGCTCCAGGGTCCACTTGGTGACCTGGTCCAGGAAGTAGCGGTCGTGGGTGACCAGGATGACGCAGCCGGGGAAGTTCTCCAGGTGGTGCTGCAGCCAGGCGACGGATTCGGCGTCCAGGTGGTTGGTCGGTTCGTCCATCAGCAGCATGTCGGGCTTGGACAGCAGCAGGCGGGCCAGGGCGACGCGGCGCTTCTCACCGCCGGACAGGTTGGTGACTTCCCAGTCGTCGGGCGGGCAGCGCAGGGCGCCCATGGCCATTTCGATGCGGCTGTCGATGTCCCAGACGTCGGCGGCGTCGATCTTCTCCTGGAGGCTGGTCATCTCCTCCATCAGCTCGTCGGTGTAGTTCTCGCCCAGTTCGGCGGCGACGGCGTTGAAGCGATTGACCCACTGCTTCTCCTCGCACCAGGCCTCGACGTTCTCGCGAACGTTCAGGGCGGGATCCAGCTGGGGCTCCTGCTCCAGATAGCCGCGCTTGATTCCGTCGGCGGCGCGGGCCTCGCCCGAGAATTCGGTGTCCAGACCGGCCATGATCTTCAGCAGGGTGGACTTACCCGAGCCGTTGACCCCGACCACGCCGATCTTGGCGTCGTTGTAGAAGCTGAGCCAGATGTTCTCGAAGATCTTGCGGCCGCCGGGGAAGGTCTTGGTCAGACCCTGCATCTGGAAAATATATTGCTGCGCCATGAGGTGCGATTTCGCCCTTGGGGTTTCGTCGAATAGGGGAGGTTGCCGCGGATGTAGCGATCCTGAGGCGCGAGAGCAAATAAGGCGAGTATCGGCGGGTCGGGCGCCCTGTCTCGGGACGGGGCGTCTCACCAGTCCAGAGCGGCTTCGCCTCTCAGAAGGGCCTCGGATTCGGGCGTGTGTTTGGCGCCCGACCGGTCGTGCAGCACCAGCGGCGGCAGGAGGCGCAACGGCGCCTTGCCGGTCTTGATCGCCCGGACCAGCACCCGTTTGGCCGGTTTCTCGGCGAAGGGCTGAATCGGTCGAATGGCGAAGGATCCGGCCTTGTCTCCCAGCAGGGCCAGAAGATCGGCCAAGCGGTCGGCGCGGTGGATGATCACGATCCGGCCGCCCTCGCGCACCGCTTTCAGCAGCAGGCCGGTCCACGCCGCCAGACCGTCGTCGGCCATCCAGGCGCCGTGCTTGCCCGGGGCCGGCGCGCGCAGGGCGCCCGGGTCGTCGAAGAAGGGGGGATTGGATACGGCCCAGTCGAAGGCCGGCAGCTCCAGGGGGCGGAAGCCCGCCGCCACTTCGCCGTCGATGACGGTCATACGGTCCGTGAAACCGTTCAGCGCCGCATTCTGACGCGCCAGATCGGCGGCGAGCGAATCGCGCTCCAGCCCCGTCAGGAAAGCCCCCTCATGACGGGCGGCGATCTGCATCAGGACCGCCCCCGCGCCGCAGCCGGCTTCGAACAGCCGCTCGCCCGGCCGTGGCGCGACGGCGGCGGCCAACAGGGCGGCGTCCATGCCGGCGCGATAACCCCGTGCGGGCTGTCGCAAGCGCACCCGCCCGCCTAACAGGGCGTTCTCGACGACTTCCGGCGCGGCGGGAACGCTGTCCAAGCCTCAATCTCCTTGACCCTCCGGGGGGTGATCACCATTGTGCGCGCCATCGCGATCCGGCAAGCGGACGCGGTCGGAATTAGCTGCGCGGCGGACGTTGCGCGACCTGCGAAAGAGTATCCCCTTGGACCTCGCCCCTGCCGTGTTTCCCCGTCCGAAGGGGGATGTGAACGCCCTCGTCCGGCTGGCCGGAACCGATATGGCCGAGGTGGACGCCCTGATCATCGACCGGATGCAGTCGGATGTGCCGATCATCCCAAAACTGGCCGAACATCTGGTCTCGGCGGGGGGCAAGCGGTTGCGGCCCCTGCTCACAGTCGCCGCCGCCCGGGCCACGGGCGCGCAGGGGGACATTCTGTCGCCCAAGAAGCTGGCGGCGGCGGTGGAGTTCATCCACACCGCCACCCTGCTGCACGACGACATCGTGGATGCGTCGGAGCTGCGTCGGGGCAAGGTCGCCGCACATCTGATCTGGGGCGCACCGACCAGCGTCCTGGTCGGCGACTTCCTGTTCGCCCGCGCCTTCGAACTGATGGTCGAAACGGATTCGATGCGGGCTCTGGGCATTCTGGCCGAGGCCTCGCGCGTGATCTCGGAAGGCGAGGTGCTGCAGCTGACCCGCGCCCACGACCTGAACCTGGACCAGGCCACCTATCTTCAGATCATCTCGGCCAAGACCGCCGAACTGTTCGCCGCCGCCGCCGAGGCGGGGGCCGTGGGCGCCGGGGCGTCGGCCGAGGCGGTCAAGGCCCTGCGCGATTACGGCATGGCCCTGGGCATCGCCTTCCAGCTGGCCGACGACGCCCTGGACTACGGCGCGACCGCCGAGGCCCTGGGCAAGAACGCCGGCGACGATTTCAACGAGGGCAAGGCCACCCTGCCGCTGCTGCTGGCCGTGGCCCGCACCCGGGGCCGCGAGGACGCCTTCTGGGAGCGGACCGTGACCAAGGGCGAACGCACGCCCGACGACTTCGCCCGCGCCCGTGAACTGGTCGTCGGCTCCGGCGCCATCGGCGCGACCCTGGACCTGGCCGGCGACTACGCCGATCAGGCCAAGGCCGCCCTGTCGGTCCTGCCCGCATCCGACTGGCGCGCGGCCCTGGAAGACCTGGCCGATTTCGCCGTTTCGCGTGCCGCCTGAACCTGCTCCTGCGGCAGGGGGGGCAGGCCTGGACGCCCAGGTTCGCGCCGCCGATCTGGACCGCTGGCTGTCCAGCCGACTGGTCGCCGATGATCGCTCCCGCGCCGATCTGATCACCCTCTACGCCTTCGAGGCCGAGCTGATGGTCATACCCACGCGCGTGACCCAGCCCCTGCTGGCCGAGATGCGCTACACTTGGTGGGCCGAACAGCTGGATGGAGTCTTCGCCGCCGTCCCGCGCAAGGGCCATCCGGTGCTCGAGGCCCTGACGGATCTCGTCGCCCGTCACAGCCTGGACCGCGCCCCCTTCGACGCCCTGATCGAGGCCCATATCGGCCGCGTCCACAGCCAGCCCCATGATCTCGACGCCTTCTACGTGGGGCCCATGCAGACGGCGGTCCATGTGTTGGCCGGTCCTGGCCATGTGGATAAGGTGATCGAGGCCGGACGGGTCTGGGGCCTGACCCAGGTCGGGCGAGCGGACGAGGCGAGGGCCGGGCGCAAGGCCGCCAACGCCGCCCTGAAGACCCTGCCGGTCGCCGCCTTCCCCGCCGTGGCCCACGCCGCCCTGTCCGGGCGTGACCGGCCCGAGGCCTTCCGGCGGCTGCGGTTGATCCTGGCCGCCTTCGTCGGGCGGATTTGATCCAGATCGGGCTTGCGCCCACGGGCTTTTGGGTCTGGTCTAGAGGTGCAGACACACGGAGGCCGCCATGGCCCGACCCCATTCTGAACGCCACCTAATCGAGCGTATCGGCTGGCTGAGAGCCGCTGTCCTTGGGGCTAACGACGGCCTCGTCTCCACTGCAAGCCTGATCGTCGGCGTCGCCGCCGCCGAGGCCTCGAAGGGCTCGGTTGTGGTTTCGGGCGTCGCCGGACTGGTCGCCGGCGCCATGTCCATGGCCGCTGGCGAATATGTCTCGGTCAGCTCCCAGTCCGATACGGAGAAGGCCGATCTGGCCAGAGAGGCGGCCGAACTGGCCGCTGCGCCTGAGGCCGAGCTGGACGAGCTGGCGGGTATCTATGTCGCGCGTGGGGTCCAGCCCGACACGGCCAGAGCCGTGGCCGAACAGCTGATGGCTCACGACTCCCTCGGCGCCCATGCGCGCGACGAACTGGGCATCTCCGGCTTCACCACCGCGCGCCCCATTCAGGCGGCCCTGACATCCGCCGCCACCTTCGCCGCAGGCGCGGTTCTTCCCCTGGCCGCCGTGGCGATCGCGCCGACCGACGGCCTCCTTATCTGGGTCTCCGCCAGCGCCGTTGTCGGTCTGGCGGTCCTGGGCGGCATGGGCGCGCGTGCGGGCGGGGCCGACATCCCCCGCTCGGTGGTGCGCGTCGTCTTCTGGGGCGTGCTCGCCATGGCGGTCACCGCCGGAATCGGACGTCTGTTCGGAACGGTGGTTTAAGCCGTCACCGCGTCCCGCCAGGCCTTCAGGCTCTCCATCGCCCGAATGCTCTGCAACCGCTTCTTCGCCCGGCCGCGTTCCTTGGGATGGATGCGCTTGCCGTCTTCATCGACCTTGGGGGCCTCCAGCGGGGGCAGCAGGCCGTAGTTGATGTTCATCGGCTGGAACTTCGAGCCTTCCAGGTGTCCGCCGGTGATGTGTTCGACCAGGGCGCCCATGGCGGTCTCAGGCGGGGGCGCCGACAGGTCGCGACCCAGGGCCTGGGCGGCGGCCAGGCGGCCGGTCAGCAGGCCCATGGCCGCGCTCTCGACATAGCCTTCGACCCCCGTGACCTGGCCGGCGAAGCGCAGGCGGGGCATGGCCTTGAGCCGCAACTGCTTGTCCAGCAGCTGGGGGCTGTTCAGATAGGTGTTGCGGTGCAGGCCGCCCAGGCGCGCGAACTGGGCGTTCTGAAGCCCCGGTATCATGCGGAAGACCTCGGCCTGAGCTCCGTGCTTCAGCTTGGTCTGGAAGCCGACCATGTTGAACAACGTACCCAGCGCATTGTCCTGACGCAGCTGGACGATGGCGTGGGGCTTGACCGTCGGATTGCGCGGATTGGTCAGCCCGACCGGCTTCATCGGCCCGTGCCGCAGGGTCTCGCGCCCCCGCTCGGCCATGACCTCGATCGGCAGGCAGCCGTCGAAATAGGGGACGTGCTCCCAATCCTTGAACTCGGCCTTGGGGCCGTTCAGCAGGGCGTCGATGAAGGCCTCGTACTGGGGCTTGTCCATCGGGCAGTTGACGTAGGCGGCGGCGTCTCCGCCGGGGCCTTCCTTGTCATAGCGGGACTGACGCCAGGCGATGTCGAAGTCGATGCTGTCGGCATGGACGATGGGGGCGATGGCGTCGAAGAAGCTGAGGCTTTCCTCGCCCGTCGCCTTCAGGATCGCCTCGGCCAGGGCGGGCGAAGTCAGGGGGCCGGTAGCGACGATCACATTATCCCAATCCTCAGGCGGCAGGCCGGCGATCTCCTCACGCACGACGGTGACCAGGGGGTGGGCTTCCAGCTTCGCCGTGACCGCTTGGGAAAAGCCGTCGCGATCCACCGCCAGGGCGCCGCCCGCCGGCACCTGATGGGCGTCCCCGCAGGCCATGATGACCGAGTCCAGCGCCCGCATCTCGGCGTGCAGCAGACCGACCGCATTGTACTCCCAATCGTCCGAGCGGAAGGAGTTGGAGCAGACCAGTTCGGCCAGTCCGTCCGTCTGGTGGGCGTCGGTCTTCACGCCGGGCACGCCTCGCATCTCGTGCAGGATGACGGGCACGCCGGCCTGAGCGATCTGCCAGGCGGCTTCCGAGCCGGCCAGGCCGCCGCCGATGACGTGAACAGGAGAAGGAGATGTGGGGGAAGCGTTCATCGCGGCCTTCTAGCGGCCGTCTGGCGGGATGTCATGATCCCCTGCTATGTCGCGGCGGGGATGAGGGGGTGCGCGTGAACCGTCACAGACAGTTGCCGTTAGGCGAGACCCTGAAGGCCGCCTTCGCAAAGCTGCCGCTGGCCTGGCGGGGCGCGTGGGGCGCGATCCTGGTCTGCGCCGTCGTTTGGAGCGTCGCCGGGTGGAGCGCCAATGCGGTTGAAGCCTCGTGGGCGATGATCGGGCGGGGTGTCGGCCAGATCGCCGGCCTTGCCGCTGGCTTGGCCCTGGCGGGCGGCCTGACGCGGATCGCGGTCAGCGCCGATCTGGACGAGGCGCGGCGACGCGGACTGGGTCCGGCCGGTCTTCAGTTCGGATGGCCGGAACTGCGGCTGCTGGGCGCCGCCCTGCTGTGCGCGGTCTTCATGGCCATGATCCTCTCGGTTGCGGCCCTGCTGCTTCTGGCCCTGTTCGGCATGGCGGGGCTGGACGCTGAGGCGATCAACCAGCGGAACTGGGTTGCGGTCGGTCCGGTGTGGAAGCTGGTCCTGCTCGCGGTCGTGACCCTGCTGGTGGCCTATGGGGTTCTGGTGATGGCCGTGCGGCTGTCCTTGTTCGCTCCGGCCACCCTGGGGCGCGGGCATATGGTCTCGCTGAACAGCATGGGCGTCGCCGAGGGCAGTTTCTGGCCCCTGCTGGGCGGGCTGATCGTGGTCGGCCTGCCCAAGCTGGTCCTGATCGGGCTCTCCGCTGCGGGCCTGCTGTCCGGCGCCGCCAGGGACGTGGTATCCGCCCTGATCCTGTCGGGGCTGGAGGCGCCCCTGGCCGCCGTCTTCCTGGGCGAAGCCTATCAGCGGCTGGAATACTGGGCTCCGGACGCGCGCGATCCGGGCTGACGCCTAACGGATCGAAACCGAGCGTTCCAGGCCGTACAGGGCCTCGACCACGTCATCCGCCTTCTGCTGGACCAGCTGCTGGGCGTCCTGAACGCCGCGATTGTAGAAGATCGCGCCGATTTCCTTGCCGATGAAGTCCAGCAACATCTCGGCCGGCAGTTGAGCCAGCTCCTGCTCCAGCTCGTCGCGGAAATAGGCGCGCAGCCTGGCCGTGGCAGCCGCGCGCTGATCCTTGGACAGTTCAACGGGCTTGATCATCACGCCACCTCGGCCAGCGCCTCTTCCGCCGCGATCCAGGCGGTTTCGGCGGCGTCCAGATCGGCCTGGGTCTTGGCGCGGGCGCGGCCCAGGCTTTCCAGCTTTTTCGAGTCATTGGCGGCTGCCGCAGCGGCGAGGTCGGCGTCGATCCGGGCCAGGTCGGCGGTCAGGCGGGCCATCTCCTCTTCCGCCTTCTTCACCGCATGGCGCAGGGTAGAGGGGGAGGGGCCTGATTTCTTCTTTTCCGCCTTGGGCGCAGCGACAGGCGCCGCTTCGGCCACGGGCTCGGGTTTGACCTGGCTGGGCTTCATCCCGGCCTGTTTGGCGCGGTCGAGCACGAACCTGGCGTAGTCGTCCATGTCGCCTTCGAACGGCTTCACCGTGCCGTCGGCGGCCAGCCACAGCCGGTCGGCGACCAGCTCCATCAGCGACCGGTCGTGGGTGATCAGGATCACGGCGCCCGTGTACTGGTTCAGGGCGTCCAGCAGGGCGCGGCGGCTGTCGATGTCCAGGTGGTTGGTCGGTTCGTCCAGAATCAGGATGTGGGGCGCATCCATGGCCACCAGGTTCAGCAGCAGGCGGGCGCGCTCGCCCCCGGACAGGGCGGCGACCTTGGTGTCCTGCTTCTGATAGGGCAGGCCGAACTGGGCCAGGCGGCTGCGGCGGCTGCTTTCCGAGGCGTCGGGCATGGCGCGCAGGATGATCTGCAACGGCGTGTCCTCGGGATCCATGGCCTCGATCTGGTGCTGGTGGAACCAGCCGACCCGCATCTTGCCGTCGCGGTGGAACTCTCCGGCGTCGACGGTCAGGGCCTTGGCGATCAACTTGGCGAAGGTGGACTTGCCGGCGCCATTGACGCCCAAGAGGCCGATGCGGTCGTCCAGGTCCATCCGCAGGTTCAGGTTCCGAAGGATCGGCTTGCCCGGCTCGTAGCCGACATTGGCGCGTTCAAGACGGATCAGCGGCGGGGGCAGGGGGCGTTCCGGCGAGGGCAGGACGAAGGGGGCGACCCGTTCTTCGGGCGGCAGTTCGATCCGTTCCATCTTCTCCAGCTTTTTCACGCGCGACTGGGCCTGGGTGGCCTTGGAGGCCTTGGCCTTGAAGCGGTCGATGAATTTCTGAAGGTGGGCGCGCTCGGCGTCCTGCTTGGACTTGGTGGCCTCCATGAGCCGCAGCTTTTCGGCCCGGGTGCGCTCGAAGGTGTCGTAGTTGCCGGTGTAGAGCTCCAGCTTGCGGTTCGAGAGCTGCAGGATATGGGTGCAGACCGAGTTCAGCAGATCGCGGTCGTGCGAGATCATCAGGGCCGTGTGCGGGTATTTCTTCAGCCGCGCCTCCAG
Organism: Brevundimonas sp. GW456-12-10-14-LB3; assembly: GCF_059424365.1. Lineage (NCBI taxonomy): Bacteria > Pseudomonadati > Pseudomonadota > Alphaproteobacteria > Caulobacterales > Caulobacteraceae > Brevundimonas > Brevundimonas sp. GW456-12-10-14-LB3. The sequence continues at coordinate 88,171 of NZ_JBWKZJ010000003.1, read as the reverse complement.
CCACAGGGCGCCTTCCAGATCGAGGTAGTTGGTCGGTTCGTCCAGCAGCAGCATGTCCGGTTCGGCGAACAGGGCGGCGGCCAGGGCCACGCGCATCCGCCAGCCGCCCGAGAAATGCGACATGGGCCGCTGGATGTCTTCCTGGCTGAAGCCCAGGCCGACCAGGATTTCCGAGGCGCGCGCCGGGGCGCTCTCGGCGTCGATCTCGATCAACCGACCCCAGATCTCGCCCATCTCCTCGGGATCGGCGGTCTCCAGCCGGGTCATCAGGTCGTGGCGCTCAACGTCGGCTTCCAGAATGGTCTCCAGGACGCTGACGGGGGTGGCGGGGTGTTCCTGATCGACGGAGGCGATGCGGGCGGTCTTGGGCAGGCTGATCTCGTCGCCGTTGGCGGCCAGTTCGCCCAGGATCACCTTGAACAGGGTCGACTTGCCGATGCCGTTTCGGCCGACCAGACCCACCTTGGAGCCGGGCGGCAGGCTGACCGAGGCGTCGTCCAGAAACTGGCGGCCCCAGGCGTTCAGGGTCAGGTTGTTGATCTGGAGCATGTGGTCGGTCGAAATCTGAAATCGTCCGAAGGCCGCCTATCGCCGGGCGAGGGGCCGTCAGACATGAAAAAAGGGACAGTTGGAAACTCGGGAGGTCGTCGCTATAAGCCCGCGACACTCAATCTCCCAAACAAGAAGTCACTCTCCATGACCGAACGCACCTTCTCGATCATCAAGCCCGACGCCACGCGCCGCAACCTGACCGGCGCGATCAACGCCGTGATCGAAGGCGCCGGCCTGCGCATCGTGGCCCAGCGCCGCGTCAAGCTGACCACCGACCAGGCCAAGAAGTTCTACGAAGTCCACGCCGAGCGTCCCTTCTACGGCGAACTGGTCGAGCAGATGACCGCCGAGCCGGTCGTCGTCCAGGTGCTGGAAGGCGAGAACGCCGTGACCAAGTACCGCGAAGTCATGGGCGCCACCAACCCGGAACAAGCCGCCGAAGGCACCATCCGCAAGCAATTCGCCCTGTCGATCGGTGAAAACTCGGTCCACGGCTCGGACAGCCTGGACAACGCCAAGATCGAGATCGCCCAGTTCTTCACCGAAGACCAGATCGTCGGCTAAGCGCTCAAGTCGCGAGGGACCGCGTCCCGAGCGTAGCGCAAAGTCAGCGCTCAAGTCGCGAGGGACCGCGTCCCGAGCGTAGCGCGAAGAGACAGAGGCCCGCGTCCGGAACCGGACGCGGGCCTTTTCGTTGGGTCAGTCTCGTATCGTCCCCCTCTCGGAGCAGACCCATGAAGACCCTTCTGAAGCTGACGCCCGTCATCGGCGCCGTGGCCCTGCTGGCCGCCTGTGGCCAGACCATGGAACAACGCGCTGCCACCGGCGCCCTGGGCGGCGCCGTCGCCGGCCAAGTGGTCGGCGGCAATACCGGCTCGACTGTCGCCGGCGCCGCCATCGGCGCTGTCGCCGGCGCTGCGACGACGCCGAAGTAAGACCTCAGCCTAACGGCTGAAAAAGAAAGGCCCGGAGCCATGCTCCGGGCCTTTTCCGTTTGGGCTGCGTGACCGCTTACCAGATGCGGGCGCGGGCCTCGGGGGCGATGTATTCCTTCTGGTCGGGCGAGACGCCGAAGGCGGCGTACCAAGCGTCGATGTTGCGCGGCGAGGTGGCGGCCCGGACCGAACCGGGCGAATGCGGGTCGGTGGTTAGCTGTTCTTTCAGCGCCGCCTCACGCGACTTCTCGCGCCAGACCTGGGCCCAGCCCAGGAAGACGCGCTGGTCGCCGGTCAGGCCGTCGATCACCGGCGCCGGCTGGCCGTTCAGCGACTTGTGGTAGGCGTCCAGCGCCAGCAGCAGCCCGCCCAGATCGGCGATGTTCTCGCCCATGGTCAGGTCGCCGTTGACGTGGACGCCGGGGATGGGCTCCAGCGAATTATAGATGTCGCCCAGCACCTTGGCGCGCGCCTCGAAGCGGGCGGCGTCTTCCGGCGTCCACCAGTCGCGCAGCACGCCGTCGCCGTCGGACTTGCGGCCCTGGTCGTCGAAGCCGTGGGTGATCTCGTGGCCGATGACCGCGCCGATGCCACCGTAGTTGACGGCCGGATCTGCGTTCGGATCGAAGAAGGGCGCCTGCAGGATGGCGGCCGGGAAGACGATCTCGTTGCGCGGCGGGTTGTAATAGGCGTTCACCGTCTGGGGCGTCATGCCCCATTCCAGCGGATCGACCGGCTTGCCGATCTTGCCGCGCTGATACGCCCACTCGAAAGCGCTGGAGCGTTCGACATTGCCGTACAGGTCGCCGGGGGTCAGTTCGAGACCGTCATAAGACCGCCACTTGTCGGGGTAGCCGATCTTCACCCCGAACTTGGACATCTTGTAGAGGGCCTGTTCGCGCGTCGCCTCGCTCATCCAGTCCAGGGTCTTCAGCCGCTCGGTCATGGCCGCGCGGATGTTGTCGACCAGGGTCTCCATCTGGGCCTTGGACGAGGCGGGGAAGTGAAGGCGGACATATTCCTGGGCCAGGACCTCGCCCAGCTGGCCGTCGACAAGGGCCACGCCCCGGTTCCAGCGCGGACGGTTCTCCGGTTGACCGCGCAGGGTCTTGCCGCGGAATTCGAAGCGGGCGTCGACGAAGGCTTTGGACAGATAGGGGCTGGCTTGGTCGACGATCTGGGTGGCTTGCCACGCCTTCAAGGTCTCGATGGGGGTCTCGGCGAAGACCTGGGCGATACCCGGGATGGCCGTGTTCTCCATCAGGATCAGGGTGTCGAGGTCTCCTACCTGGGCGCCGTCGAGGAAGGCGGCCCAGTCGAAGCCCGGCGCGAAGGTCGCCAGGTCGGCGACCTTGGTCGGATTGTAGAGCTTGTCGATCTGGCGACGCTCGACCGTGGTCCAGTGTTTCTCGGCGACCTTGGTCTCGAAGGCCAGGATGTCGGCGGCCGTCTCAGCCGGCTTGGTCCAGCCGATGGCGGTCAGGGTCTGGGTCAGATAGGCCAGATAGGCCTCGCGCTGGCTCGCGAAGTCGGGCTTCAGATAATAGTCGCGGTCCGGCAGGCCGAGGCCGCCCTGGCCCAGATAGGCCGAGTTGATGTTCGGGTTCTGCAGGTCCTCGAACACGGCGACGCCGAACAGCGAACCGCCGAAGCCCGAATGACTGGCGCCCATCAGGCGGGCCATGGCGGCGTGGTCGGAGACGGCCTTCACGGCGGCGAGATCGGCGGCCATGGGCGCGGCGCCCAGTTGTTCGACGCGGGCCTCGTCCATGAAGCTGGCGTAGAGGGCGCCCACCTTCTGGGCGTTGGCGTTGACCGGGTTGGCGGCGCTGGACTCGATGATCGCACGCAGCTGGGCCTGGGCGTTCTCATAGAGGACGTCAAAGGGGCCGAACCGGGCCTTGTCGGCCGGGATCTCGGTGGTGCTGAGGTAGGTTCCGTTGGCGTATTCGTTGAAGTCGTCGCCCGGCTTCACCGCCGTGTTGCGGCCGGCGAGGTCGAAGCCCCAGGCGCCGAAGCCGGGCGCGGCGTGGGCCCCGTGCGAATGGTCCTGAGCCGAGGCGCCGCCGGTCAGGGCGACGACGATGCAGGCCGAGCAGGCGGCCATGAGGCGAATACGTTGCATGAAGGATAAGGTCCCGATTTTGGTCGGCGGCACCTTTGCGCCGGTGCGGCGCGGTGTCGCATGAAGTTTTCGTAATCTGGGGACGGAGGTGTTTAGAGGACGGGGGCGCGCCGCCGACAAGTCATCATCCTAGGCCTCATGCCTAGGATCCATAAACTCAAGACGGAGGGACGAGCGCACGCTCGCAGACCGTGCCACACGCCATAAGCCGAGCGTATGGATCCTAGGCACAAGGCCTAGGATGACGGGCCTTTGGTAGAGGGCTTCAACCCCGCGCCAGACCCTTGCAGAAATCACCCAGCACCTGCGGATAAAGCCGATGCTCCGCCGTCTTGACCCGTTCTGCCAGGCTCGCGGGCGTGTCGCCGTCGACGATGGGAACGCGGGCCTGGCCCTGGATCGGGCCTTCGTCGACACCTTCGGTGACCAGGTGGACGGTGCAGCCGGCTTCGGCGTCGCCCGCCGCTATGGCGCGGGCGTGGGTGTCGAGGCCGGGATAGAGGGGCAGAAGACTGGGGTGGATGTTCAGCATCCGACCCTCCCAGGCGCGCACCAGCCAGGGCGTCAAAATGCGCATATAGCCGGCCAGGGCGACCACCTCGACGCCGACGGCGCGAAGGGCCGCGTCCACCGCCCGCTCATGCGCCTCGCGGTCCTTGCCGAAGGGCTTGTGCGGAACGGCGACTGTTTGAACCCCCTTGGCCGCGGCGATGGCCAGACCGCCCGCGCCTTCGATGTTGGACAGGACCAGGGCGACTTCATAGCCACTGTCGGGGGCCTGACCGGCGTCGATCAGGGCGGCCATATTGGAGCCGGTCCCCGAGATCAGGACCGCAACGCGCGTCTTCACGAGATCAGGCCGCTTCCAGCTGCCCACAGACGAAGGCGACCTCGCCCGCGTTGAGCAGGGCGGCCAGCACCGGCTCGGCGTTCTCGGGCGAGACGATCAGGATGAAGCCGACGCCGCAGTTGAAGGTGCGGCGCATCTCGTGGTCGCTGATGCCTCCGGTCTCGGCCAGCCACTGGAAGACGTGGGGCATGGGCCAGGCGTCCCAGTCGAACGAGGCTTTCAGCCCCTCGGCGATGCAGCGCGGCGGGTTTTCGATCAGGCCGCCGCCGGTGATGTGGGCCGCGCCCTTGACCAGGCCCGCCTTCATCAGGGGCAGGACCGGCTTCACATAGATGCGGGTGGGCTCCATCAGGGCCTGGGCCAGGGAGCGATCCTTGGCGAAGGGGGCGTCGTCGCCCCAGGCCAGGCCGGACTTCTCGACCACCTTGCGAACCAGCGAATAGCCGTTCGAGTGCGGGCCGGTGGAGCCCAGGCCGATGATGATGTCGCCGGCCGCCTGGCGGTCGAGATAGGGCAGGGCATGGCCGCGCTCGACGGCGCCTAGGCTGAAGCCGGCCAGGTCATAGTCGCCCTCGGTGTACATGCCGGGCATTTCCGCCGTCTCGCCGCCCACCAGGGCGCAGCCGGCCTGGCGGCAGCCCTCGGCGATGCCGGCGACCACGCGGCGGGCGGCGTCGATCTCCAGGCGGCCGGTGGCGTAATAGTCGAGGAACAGCAGGGGCTCGGCGCCCTGGGCCAGGAGGTCGTTGACGCACATGGCGACCAGGTCGATCCCCACGCCGTCATGACGCCCGGTCTCGATGGCGATTTTCAGCTTGGTGCCGACGCCGTCGGTCGTGGTGACGATCAGCGGATCCTCGAATCCGGCCGCCTTGAGGTCGAACAGGGCGCCGAATCCGCCCAGCGAAGGCTCGGAACCGGGGCGCGCCGTGGACTTGGCCAGGGGCTTGATGTGTTCGACCAGCATCTCGCCGGCGTCGATGTCCACGCCGGCGTCGGCGTAGGTCAGGCCGTTTTCGAGAGGTTTTTGGGTGTCGCTCATGGGTCTCGGGCCTGGAATCGGGGCGGAAATGCAGCGCGGCTCTTGCCACAGGTGGGTTGCGGGGGGCTATAGCATCGGAATGACGCCGATCACCACCAATGAGGCGCTGGCCGATTTCTGCGCCCGCCTCGCCGCCGCCCCGTTCATCACGGTCGACACCGAGTTCATGCGGGAAACGACCTACTGGCCCAGGCTGTGCCTGATCCAGGCCGCGTCCGCCGATCACGCCGGCATCATCGATCCGATGGCGGAAGGCCTGGACCTGGAGCCCTTCCTGGATCTGCTGCGCGACCCGAAGATCATCAAGGTCTTCCACGCCTGTCGACAGGACGTCGAAATCTTCGTGCGCCTGGGCGCCATGCCCAAGCCGATGTTCGACACCCAGGTGGCGGCCATGGCGGCCGGGTTCGGCGAGCAGGTCGCCTATGATTCCCTGGTGCGGCAGATGCTGCGCGTCGAACTGGACAAGGGCAGCCGCTTCACCGACTGGGCGCGACGCCCCCTGTCGGACAGCCAGCTGGTCTATGCCCTGGGCGACGTGACGCATTTGGCGGCCCTGTATCCGAAGCTGCGCGACCGGCTGAAGAAGGAAGGTCGGCTGGACTGGGTGATGGCGGAGATGGAGAGCCTGGTCGATCCGGCCCTTTACGACACCAATCCCGAGAACGCCTGGAAGCGGCTGAAGCCCAAGAAGTTCTCAGCCAAATATCTGGCGGCCTTCAAGGCCGTGGCCGTCTGGCGCGAGCGGGCGGCCCAGGAGCGCGACCAGCCGCGCGGCCGCATCCTCAAGGACGAGGGGATCGACGAGGTCGCGCAACAGGCGCCGACCGACCCCGACGCCTTCAACCGGCTGCGTTCGGTGCCCAAGGGGTTCGGCGGATCGCGGTTGGGGCTGGAACTGGCCGAGGAGCTGAAACGCGTTCTGGCCGATCCGGAATCCCATGCGCCCGAGATGGAGCGCCCTGCCCATCGCCAGCCGGCGCCTCCGTCGGTGGTCGAGTTGCTTAAGGTGCTGCTGAAGGCCAAGAGCGACAACGCCGGCGTCGCGCCCAAGCTGATCGCCACGGTTTCCGACCTGGAGAAGATCGCCGTTACGGACGACGCCGACGTGGATGCGCTGAAGGGCTGGCGGCGCCAGATCTTCGGCGAGGACGCGCTGAAGCTGAAACGGGGCGAGATCGCCCTGGTGCTGAGCGGCGCCCGGGTCGAGGTGGTCGAGATCGAAGGCTAGAGGCCGGGGCTCGACGCGCCGTCGATCCTCTAGGTCTGGATCTTCAGGCCCAGGTCCATCGCCTCGGCCAGAGCCTTGGCGCGTTTGCGCGTCTGTTCGCCCAGCAGAACGTCGGCATAACCTTCCGTCGCCGTCAGCCGAAGCTCTCCGCCCTTCACACGCGCCGTGGCGTTGGCGAGAAGTTGCGGCGAGCGGCCGGACAGATCGCAGGCCAGGCGGATGGCCAGCCCCAGGGCTCGGGCGCGTCTGGCGGCTGTGGCGTCCAGCAGACGATCAACGACCTCGGGCTGGGGCGTGGCCGGACCGCCGCCGTATCGGGCGTTGAGGGCGCTGGCCAGGAAGGCGCGTTCGTCGTGGCTGATCCCCGCCACGGGCGCGCGCAGCACCTGGTCGAAGACCAACTCCAAGCGGTGATCAGGGTGCAGCCGCGCGCCCAGATCCGCCAGCCGGCAGGCGGCCGCCACCAGCACGTCGTCGCGCTTGGCTCCAAAGACGGAGGGGAGGGCTGCGACGATGTCGGCGATCCATCCTTTCAGGGCGCCCGGTAGGGCGGGCGCCACTCCTTGACGGCCGCCCAGGGCCGCACAGCCGGCAAGAAGAGGATCAGCCGTCCGGGTGGCCTTGTCCAGGGTTTCGAACAGGAGGCCCTCACGCACGCCCCAGGCCGACATTTCAATGTGTTTGAGGCCCAGATGATTGATCAACCCCTCCAGCACCAGTCCGGCGTAGGGCAAGGTTTCTGCGCGGGTTTTCGAGACACCGGGCAGTTTGGCCAGGCTGACGGCGGATTGTCGGGACACCAGCCGCGCGGTCTCCAACGCCTCGTTCGCCGACATTTGATATTGATGCACCACCTTCAGCGGATAGGATTTCAGCCCCATGTGAACCTGGGCCAGGGTGCGCCAAGCGCCGCCGACGGCGTAGAGCCGGTCCGTTCGGAACCGTGAAGCGACCGGCTTCAGCTTCTGGTCGATGCGGCCCCTGATCCGTTCAGCGTCAAAACCGCTTCCCTCGGCCAGGGCGAAGGGCCCGAGCGGCAGGGTCAGGCCCTGTCCTCGAGTCCATTTCAGAGCCTTCAGACCCTTCAACTGAGTCAGCTCCAGGCTGGAGCCGCCCATGTCGGCCGAAACGCCCTGGGCCGTCGGGGCGCCCGCCAACACGCCCATGGCGGCGTACTTCGCCTCTTCCTCGCCGCTCAATACGCGGATGTTCAGCCCGGTCTCCGCCGCCACCCTCTGGCAGAAGTCAGGCCCGTCTTCGGCTTCTCGCACCGCAGCTGTGGCGGCGATCAGGGTCGCGTCCGGGCGCACGCCTTCCAGGACGGCGGCGAAGCGGCGAAGCGCCGTCAGGGCCATGGCGACCCCCTCGGGCGACAGCCGGCCCGTCGCGGGCAGATCGCGGCCCAGGCCCGCCAAGACCTTTTCATTGAACACCGTCCAAACGGCGCGGCCTTCCAGATGGTACAGGACCAGGCGAACCGAGTTGGAGCCGATGTCGATGGCGGCGATGTCGCGGCCGGCTGGGGCGATGTCACCCATCAACGGCCGGGGCGCTCGTAGCGGAGGACGGCCGGCAAGGTCTTCACCTTGCGCCCGCGGCCCGACAGGCTGGGATTGGTCATGAAGTAATCATGGGCGGAGAAGGGGCGTTCCGGATCGGCGGGGGAAACGCGCGTATAGCGTCCTTCGGCGTCCAAGACCCAGCTCTGCGCATCATCCTTCAGATTGGCGACCATGATTTGATCCAGCACCTGATCATGGACGGTGGCGTTGAGGATGGGGGTCATCACCTCGACCCGCCGATTCAGGTTCCGGGTCATCCAGTCGGCTGACGAGATGAAGACCTTGGCCTTGTCGTGCGGCAGATCCTTGCCGTTGGCGAAACAGACGATCCGGCTGTGTTCCAGGAAGCGGCCGACGATGGACTTGACCCGGATGTTCTCCGACAGGCCCGGCACCCCGGGACGCAGGCAACAGATGCCGCGCACCACCAAGTCGATTCGCACGCCCCATTGGCTGGCCCGGTACAGGGCGTCAATGATCTCGGGATCGACCAGGGCGTTCAGCTTCACCCATATGGCCGCCGGCTTGCCCATTGCGGCGGCCGACATCTCCTTGCCGATCAGTTCGATCAGCTTGGCCTTCATGTTGAGCGGGGAAACGATCAACGCCTCCAACTCGTCCGGGGTGGCGTAGCCGGTGATGTAGTTGAACACCCGGCTGGCGTCGCGCGCCAGAGTCGGATCACAGCTGAAAAGGGACAGGTCGGTGTAAACCTTGGCCGTGACCGGGTGATAGTTGCCGGTGCCGTAGTGGCAATAGGTTCTAAGGCCGTCCCCTTCACGTCGCACCACGACGCTCAGCTTGGCGTGGGTCTTGTATTCGACAAAGCCGAACACGACGTGGACGCCGGCCCGCTCCATCGCTCGCGCCCAGCGCAGGTTGGCTTCTTCGTCGAAACGGGCCTTCAGCTCGACCAGGGCGGTGACGTTCTTGCCGTTCTCGGCCGCCTCGATCAGGGCGGCGACGATGGGGCTGTCCTTGGAGGTGCGGTACAGGGTCTGTTTGATGGCGATGACGTTCGGGTCACGCGCCGCCTGACGCAGGAACTGCACCACCACGTCGAAGCTCTCGAACGGGTGGTGGATCAGCATGTCCTTTTCGCGCACGGCCGCGAAGATGTCGCCGCCGTTGTCGCGAACCCGTTCCGGATAGCGCGGCTCATAGCCTTTGAACTTCAGGTCGGGATGGCCGCCGGGTATCAGGTCCGACAGCTGAGCCAGGCCCAGCATGCCGTCCACCAGCACCACGTCCTGGGGCGTCGCCTCCAACTCGCCGATGATGAAGTCGCGCAGATCGGCGGGCATCGAGGCCTCGATCTTGACGCGCACCACCGAGCCGAGGCGTCGCTGCTTCAAGGCCTCCTCGAACTCCAGCACCAGGTCTTCGGCCTCTTCCTCGATCTCGATGTCGCTGTCGCGGATCAGACGGAGCAGGCCCTTTTCCAAGACCTCGCAGCCCGGGAAGAGGTGGTTGATGAAGAGCAGAAGCACGTTCTCGAGGGTAATGAACCGCTTGCGACCCGGCGCCGAGCGACCGTCGGTCGGCAATTCCCAGAAGCGGCGCACTTGGGTCGGCACCGGCACCAGGGCGTAGAAGGTCTTGGCCTCGCCCTTGCGCTTCAGCTTCAGCGCCAGGGAAAAGCCGAGGTTGGGCAGGAAGGGGAAGGGGTGAGCCGGATCAATGGCGAGAGGCGTCAGAACGGCGAACAGCTGGTTCAGGAACTCGGGCTCCAGCCGCTCCCTTTCGGTCTTGGTCAGGCGGTTGCGATCGACCACCTCGATCCCCGCCGCAGCCAATTCCTTCTTCAGCTGACGCCAGCGGACCTGTTGTTCGGCCATCAACTGGCCCGCAGCGATATTGATGCGCTCCAGCTGTTCGGCCGGGGTCAGACCGTCCGCGGACAGGATTCTGAGTCGCTCACGCAACTGGCCTTTCAGGCCTGCGACTCGCGTCATGAAGAACTCGTCGAGATTGTTCGCCGAGATCGAGACGAACCGCAGCCGCTCCAGCAGCGGATGGTTCGGATTGGCCGCCTCTTCCAACACGCGTTCGTTGAAGGCCAGCCAGGAAATTTCGCGATTGAAGAAGCGCGACGGCGAGATCATCAGATCTTCGTTCAGGGCCAGCTGAGGCGCGCGGGAGGCTGGAACTTCCTCGCCCCGGGTGTCGTCTTGAATCGCAGCGTCGGTCATGCGCCGGTTGTCGCGCGCGACTGTGACGGCCGCAAGCGGACGAGCCGGAAATTTGCAGGGGCTGGGAAGATGGTAGGGAGGGGCCGCGTCAGGCGGCGTCTGCGTCTCCGAGCTGGTCCAGAACCTCGCGGGCCAGGGGGCGGGTCACCGGGCGATGCAGGGCGTCCAGCCGATCCACCACCTTCACGGCCATGTCCGCTGAACGGTCCAGGCGTCGCACCAGATAGTCGATGACGTCGTCGGCGGGGGCGATGCTGCGCTCTGCGAAGCGGGCGCGAAGAATGGCCGACAGCACCTTGTCATCCGGCGCCTCGACGGGCACGGCCCGCACCGCGTCCAGACGCGAGCGCAGGTCGGGCAGGGCTGCTCGCCATTGCCGCGGGGCCGCCCGATCCACCAGCAGGAGGGCGCCGCCGGAGACGTTCGCCAGATTGATCAGATGAAACAGGCTTTCATCATCCGCATCAGAGGCCGAGTCCAGCAGGACGGGGCGGCCTTCCAGCTCCAGGGGGTCGATCACAGCTGCTTCCGCGCCGTGCAGGGGCAGGGCGCCGACCCGTTCGGCCCAGTCGGCGGCCAAACGGCTCTTGCCGGCTCCCGCCGGTCCATAGAGCGCCAGGACAGAACCCACGCCGTCCGGCCAGGCCGCCAGCACCCGCGCGGCCTCGGCGTTGCTGTCTGAGACCACGAAGGCGTCGCCTACGGCGCGTTCCAGCGGCAGACGCAGCTGTTCGGCGGGCTTTGGGCTCAGGGCGCTCGGCGCGGACATGGTTCTGTCATAGCAGAGGCCCGGTCGGCCTGTGTCAGAGCGGGCCTGTTGGTAATGGGGAGGGACGTCAGACCCTGTGGAGCGTTTCAGGCGAAATCGGCCAGGGCGGGGTTCAGCTTGCCCGCCTTGAACTCGGTCACCTTGTAATCGGCCAGGCCGTGGACCTGGAAAGGATCGTCCTTCAGCAGGGTTTCCAGCGCCTCCTTCGTTCCGCCGCTGCGCACCACCAGAATGCCGCCGGTGCGCGGAACCATGGGGCCGGCGGCGAGGATCAGGCCGCTGGCGACGTGCTGGTCCAGCCAGGCGCGATGCTCGACCGTCTTTTCCTCGATGGCCTCGATCGGCTGGGTATAGGTGATGGTGACGATGAACATGGGCGCCTTCAGGGTTGACTGGAACCGCTATTGCGCGCCGGAGCGGGGTTTGCAACGGCTGAAACCTTGACTTTCCGGGGCGATGATGCGCCCTACGCCGCTTCGATTTCAGGCGCCGAAGGCGTCAGATTCCACCGCCAGATTTCCAGACGGTCTGTTCATGCACGCCTACCGCTCCCATACCTGCGGCGCCCTGCGCGCCTCCGACGCCGGTTCCGCCGTTCGCCTGTCCGGCTGGGTCCACCGGAAGCGTGACCACGGCGGTCTGCTGTTCATCGACCTGCGCGATCACTACGGCCTGACCCAGCTGGTGCTGCACCCGGAGACCCCGGGCTTCGCCGCCGTCGAACGTCTGCGCGCCGAGAGCGTGATCAAGGTGGACGGCGAAGTGATCGCCCGCGACGCCGCCGTGGTGAACCCCAATCTGCCGACCGGCGAGATCGAAGTCCGGGTCCAGGGCGTCGAGGTGCTTTCGGAAGCCGCCGAACTGCCGCTGCCGGTCTTCGGCGAGCCGGAATATCCCGAGGAGATCCGCCTCAAGCACCGCTACCTGGATCTCCGTCGCGAGACCCTGCACAAGAACATCGTGCTGCGCTCGCGCGTGATCCAGTCGATCCGTAACCGCATGTTCGACCAGGGTTTCCTGGAGTATCAGACGCCGATCCTGACGGCCTCGTCGCCCGAGGGCGCGCGCGACTTCCTGGTGCCCAGCCGTCTGCACCCCGAGAAGTTCTACGCCCTGCCGCAGGCGCCCCAGCAGTTCAAACAGCTGCTGATGGTCTCGGGCTTCGACCGCTATTTCCAGATCGCGCCCTGCTTCCGCGATGAAGACCTGCGCGCCGACCGGTCGCTGGAGTTCTACCAGCTCGACGTCGAAATGAGCTTCGTGACCCAGGAAGACGTCTTCGCCGCCATCGAACCCGTCATGCACGGCGTCTTCGAAGAGTTCGGCGAGGGCAAGCCGGTCTCGCCCATCGACCAGACCCACACCTTCACCAACGACTTCGGTCAGAGCTTCGAACACAAGGGCTTCGAACGCCTGACCTACGCCCAGTCGATGGCCTGGTACGGCTCCGACAAGCCGGATCTGCGCAACCCGATCAAGATGCAGGTCGTGTCCGACCATTTCCGCGACGGCGGTTTCGGCCTGTTCGCCAAGATCCTGGGCGCGGACGAGAAGAACGCCGTCTGGGCCATTCCGGCGCCGACCGGCGGATCGCGCGCCTTCTGCGACCGCATGAACTCCTGGGCCCAGGGCGAAGGCCAACCGGGCCTGGGCTATATCTTCTGGTCCGACGACCAGGGCGCCTGGGGCGGCCCCATCGCCAAGAACCTGGGCCAGGAGCCGACCGAGGCCCTGATGCAGTCCCTGGGCCTGGGCCAGGGCGACGCCGCCTTCTTCGTCGCCGGCCTGCCGTCGGCCTTCGCCAAGTTCGCCGGTCTGGCCCGCACCCGCGTGGGCACGGAGCTGAAGCTGGTCGATGAGGACCAGTTCAAGTTCTGCTGGATCGTCGATTTCCCGATGTTCGAATGGTCCGAGGAAGAGAAGAAGGTCGACTTCAGCCACAACCCCTTCTCCATGCCCCAGGGCGGGCTGGAGGCCCTGGAGACCCAGGATCCGCTGACCATCCGCGCCTATCAGTACGACATCGTCTGCAACGGCTATGAGCTGTGCTCGGGCGCGATCCGGAACCACAAGGCCGAGATCATGCTGAAGGCCTTTGAGATCGCCGGCTACGACGCCTCGGTGGTCGAGGAACAGTTCGGCGGCATGCTGAACGCCTTCCGCTTCGGCGCCCCGCCGCACGGCGGCCTGGCGCCCGGCATCGACCGGATCGTCATGCTGCTGGCCGGTCAGCAGGCCATCCGCGAGGTGATCGCATTCCCGCTGAACCAGCAAGGCGAAGACCTGCTGATGAGCGCCCCGGCCCCGGCGCAAGAGCGCCAGCTGAAGGAGCTGCACATCCGCACGGCCCCGCCGATCAAGGTCTGATCGGCCTATCTGAGCGAAAGAAAGGGTGCGCCTAGAGGCGCGCCCTTTTTTCATTCGACCGCGTTCAGCCGGGCGTCAGCGCTCTGCAGCCACGAAGTTGCGGACGCGCGGCGGCGCGGGCGGCGTCGGCGGCGCGGGAACGGCGCGGATGACGCGGATTGCGCCGCGGCAGGCCTGAGCCGTCAGACGGCCGGGAAGGCGGGTCGATCCATCGCCGCAGGCTTCCCGCACCTGATCCTGGGTCAGATTGCGCGCGCCGGACAAATCTGCGCCTCGAATATCGGTGCGCCGCAGGGAGGCGTCTCTGAAGTCGGCCCGGCTAAAGACGCCGCCGGTCAGCCGCGCGCCGTCCAGGCTGGAATCCCGGAAGGAGGCGCCGGTGAAGTCCCCGTGGGTCAGGTTGGAGGCGTTGATCTCAGCGTCGCTGAAATCGGCCCCGGCGGCGCGGACATTGGCCAGGGTCGCGCCGAACAGCTCGCTGCCCGAAAAGTCGGCCTCGATCAGGGTGGCGCCGTTGAAATTGACCCCGTGCAACTCGCCTCCGGAAAGGTTGGCGCGGGAAAGGTTGGCGCGCACGAAGGAGGCGCCCTGGGCCTCTGCTCCCGTCAGGACGGCGTTTGCGAAGCTGGTGGAGGTGAAGTCGGCGCCGACGATCTCGACTCCGGTCAGATTGGCGCGGCTGAAGTCGCTGCCCGTGAAGTTCGACCCCACCATTTCCGCGCCACGCAGATTGGCCCCGACCAGGGTGGCGTTCATGAAGCTGGCGCCGGTGAAGGTCGCACCGGAAAGATTGCGCCCCGACAGCTCGCAGCGATTGCAGGATCCGCCGAGCGAGACTGACCGGGCCACGTCGCGATCTTGCAACGTCATCTCGACGCCGGCGAAGGCGGACGGCGCCAGCAGAAGGCCGCTCGCCGCAGCCAGGGCGGGCAAAAGGGCCGAAAGGGTAGGGCGGATGATCTGTTTCACACCGCCTGAATGCCCTGAAACCGTGACCGGACCTACTTAAATCGAGGTAATTTCGTTAAATGCCGGCAAGATTGGCGGCCTTCAGCAGGCCGGAATACGCAGGCCGTGCGGCAGGACGGTGGAGCCGTCGCCGCAGGCTCGATTGAGCTGGCTCTGCGTCAGACCTGAGGCGCGCGACAGATCGGCGCCGGAGAGATTGGTTCCCTGGAGCGTGGCCCCTGCGAAGTTCGCCCCTTGCAGATAGGCGCCGACGAAACTGGCGTTGGTCAGGTTCGCGCCTGAAAAGCTGGAGCCGGAAAAGACCCCGCCATAGGCGTCCACGTCGCGCAGATCGGCGTTGGAGAAGCGGGTGCGGTTCATCACGCTCAGGCTCAGGTCGGCTTGGCGCAGACGCGACCGCGACAGGTTCAGGCCCCGCGCCTCAAGCCCGGAAAAGTCGCCCTGAAAAAGGTTGCAGCCCGCGCAGGAAGCGCCCCGACGCACCGAGGCGATCTGACCGGCGTTCTGGGCCGAGGCGGGGACGGCCAGGGTCGCGAGAAGGGCGGCGGCGAGGGAAAGGGCGGTCAGGCGGGACATGGGGTCGCTCCGGCGAAGGCGTCGCATTGATCCTGAGCCTAGGGGCGACCCGTTAACTTAGCCCTGATCCCCGCCTTGCAGGGCCGGCGCCGCGCCGCAGGTGTCGCAGGTCCAGCCGGCGCCGCGTTGTTGCAGGCTGAAGTCCCCGCAGGAGGGACAGGCCGCCGCCTCTGTCTCGCCGCCTGGCCGAGGCTCCGTCTCCAGCTTGCGGCCGAAGGGCACGACGACCAGATTGTCCGGCGCCGAGCCGCGCGCGAACCCCTTGGATATAAAGCGTGCGGCGGGCACGGCCTCGCCGTCCTTGGGCTTTCCATCGCCCAGTTCGCCCCAGTTTTGGCCCTCGGCCTGGGTGTGATCCGCCTGGGCGTTGGCCAACTCCTGGCGGCTCAGATAGGAGACGCCCAGTTCGCGGAAGATGTAGTCGAGGATCGAGGTCGCCGAACGGATGGAATCATTGCCGGTGACCCGTCCCGCCGGCTCGAAGCGGGTGAAGACGAAGGCGTCCACGAACTCGTCCAGCGGCACGCCGTATTGCAGGCCGATAGAGATGGCGATGGCGAAGTTGTTCATCAGGCTGCGGAAGGCGGCGCCTTCCTTGTGCATGTCGATGAAGATCTCGCCCAATTCGCCGTCTTCATATTCTCCGGTGTGGATATAGACCTTGTGGCCGCCTACGGCCGCCTTTTGGATATAGCCCTTGCGACGGTCGGGCAGTTTGCGGCGGGCGCGTTCGCGTTCCACCACCCGTTCGATGATCCGCTCCTTGGGGGCGGGTGCGGCGGCGGTCTGGGGTGCGGCTTCGAAGCGCGGCGTAGGGTCGGTCTTGGGCAGGGTCAGCAGAGGGCCGGGGGGAGGCGCGGCGCGGTTCAGGCGGATGGCGCGCCGTCCGTGATCCGCCGCCTGGCTGAGCGTGCGCGCGGCCTGGGCGGCGGTGGCGCGCCAGTCGAGGGTTTCAAGGGCGATGTCCGGGGCGTCGCTGAAGGGTTCGAGCGCCAGACGCAGGCGACCCTCGAAGCCGGCGGGATCGGCGAGAAGGGCTGCGAGGTCGGTCGGCGCGCCCTCCCAATCCCTCAGATGACCATGGCCGAACACCCATTGAGCCGCAGCGGCCTCAGCCTCTTCGGGCACCCCCAGCAGGTTCAACAAGGGGCCGTCGCCGTCTTCCAGTCCCAGAACGTCGCGGATGAAGCCGGGGTCGAGGACGGGTGCGGTGAAGACGGCGTCGAAGCTTTCCGCAGCACCCAGAGCCTGTTCCACGGCGGCCAGTTCCACATCGGTGAAGCCGAAGGCGCGAAGCGCGGAATGATCCACGCCAGGCGCCTCGACCAGGGTGCGTCGGCCGAACAGGCGACGCTCGGCCGCCTGGACGTCCCCTCCGCTGCGGACCAGGGCGGCGGCCAGGGCCGGGGCCAGGCGGCGACCGATTCCACCGTCTGCGGTCTCGAATAGATCGACGACGGCGGGCGCGCCCCGGCCGAGACGCAGGCGGGCCTCGGCGTCATCGACGAACAGACCCAAGGCGATGTGGCGGCGGGGACCGGACGTCCGATCCAGAATCTCGATCGCCTGGGCGGCGAGGGGGAAGGAATTGGCGGACAGCCGGTCGCGGCGCGCCTTTTCGACGTCGATGATTTGGGCCTTCAAACCCTCCCACTCGCCACAGGGACTGCGCAGCCGCGCCAGCTCGACCGAGGTTTGGGCTGCGACCGACGCCGTCAGGGCGCCCAAGGCCTCGGCGCGGGCGGCGGGATCGCCGTCGAGCGGCGCCAGGGCGTCCAAAAGCCCCTCCAGTCCCAGGGCGAGCACGGCGTCGTCCGATTGGAGGTCCAGGGCCGTCACCCACAGACGAACCAGATCGGGCAGAAGATCGAACGTTCCATCGCTAAGGGCCGCGACCGCAGCCAGGTCGATCAGCACCCGATTGGCGGCGGGTTCGGCCAGAACCTCAGCGTCCCTCGGGTCGAAGGCGACGACCAGGCCGCCGTCCAGGGCGGCCTCTGCAGCGGCCAGAACTTCAGGGGAGCCGGCGGCGGTCTGGGTCCGATCGGCCAGGACCACCAGCTGGGCGCCGTCCGCCAAGGGGCGAAGCGTCAGACTGGGACGCTCACCGTCGACGGCGCGCAGGATGTCGGCGTCGGTCGCCCCGCGGCCCCGGGCTGCGGCGGCGGCGCGGCCCAGCGCGGGATTTCGCATCGGGTCGGCGCAATCCCCCCGGGCCCCCTCGCAACGATCGACCGCGTCGGCGACGGCGCAGAGGGCGTCGGTCAGGGCCTCCGCTGATTGTCGCGCCAGCCGCTGGGTCGTCCGATCGGCCCTTTGGGCGGAAAGCCGGGCGGCGGCGGATGGATCGGCGAGGTCGACGACGCCGGCCGTTGCCGCGTGTCCCACCGGGGTCGCCAGGCCGAGCTGCATCGTAGCCGCCAGCTCCGCCGCAAAGGCGCCCGCCGCCTTGGTGTCGGCAAAGACGCCCTCGGCCAATCCCTTGGCCGCCAAACGCCCAGCCCAGGCGTCCGGCGCGCCGTTCAGCCAGCCGCCTGCGACGGACGGCGGGGGCGAGAGCGAATCGCCCCAGTCCAGCCAGGCTTCGATCCGGGCGTCGGACCAGCCGGCGGGCGCCAGAACCTCCTGGACCAGGAAGGGGCGCTCTATGGCGCGGGTCTCCATCGCGACCCGCACGGCGCGAGCGACGAAGCCGGATTGAAAGCGCATAAACCGCATCTCCCCTTAGAGCTGGCGCCAGATTACGGTGTCGCGATGACCCGCGCTACTAGATGTAGTCGTTATCAACCGCTGAATTCGCGGTGGATCATGCCGCCCGACCCCAGGGATCGCACCCAGGGGCGGTGGCGGCCGAAGCCTGGACGGGAACACCCGTCGGGGGAGGAGAAATCGAGAAGGGGCGACATCTCGCCGCTTGCGGTGACTGAGCCTCCTGTGTCATGTAACCGATTACATTTGTTATCGACGGACCTTCGATAAGTGGGCCGGCACGATGAACGCTCAGAGAGGAAACCGTGGACGTCTCCACCCCGTCAGCCGTTAACGGACATGCGCCGGCCGCCAAGGCCGCCACGATCCGTGACGTGGCGGAGCGGGCGCAGGTGTCCGTCGCCTCAGTGTCGCGCGTGCTTAACGGCTCTGACGCCATCACGGAATCGACCCGGCGTCGGGTGCTCGATGCGGTCGAATATCTCCGGTATGTGCCTCACGTCGGCGCCCGCAGCCTGTCGACCAGCCGCACCGACACGATCGGCGTCATCCTGCCGGACCTGTACGGCGAGTTCTTCTCCGAGCTGATCCGCGGCATGGATTTAGCCGCGCGCGCGCACGGCAAACATCTGATCGTATCCAGCTCCCACGGCGATACCGAGGAGACCTTGGCCGCTCTGCGATCGATGCGCGGTCGGGTCGATGGAATGATCGTCCTGTCGCCCCATCTGCGCGCCGCCAACCTGGCCGCCGACGTGGCGGGCCGCATGCCGGTGGTGTTGATGAACGGCGGCCTGGACGAGGCGGGCCGCCCCTCCATCGCGATCGACAATCACGGGGCGGCCGTCACGGCGGTCGAGCATCTGCGCGCGACGGGCCGGCGCCGCATCGCCCACATTCGGGGCGCGGCCGGAAACCTGGAGGCGGACATCCGCGCCGAGGGCTACGCCAGCGCCCTGGTCGACCAAGAACCGATCATCGTCGAGGGCGATTTCACCCAGGCGGCCGGGCATCGCGCCGCCACCCGGTTGCTGGCTCTGGACCAGCGCCCCGACGCGGTGTTCGCGGCCAACGACATGATGGCCCTGGGCGCCATGCTGGCCTTCCAGGAGGCGGGCGTGCGCTGCCCTGAGGACGTGGCCGTGATCGGATTCGACGACGTGCCGCTGGCGGCCCTGGTCCGGCCGACCCTGACCACGTTGAGAGTGAATATTGCGGAAATGGGCCGAAGGGGCGTGGAGCGCCTGATCGGCCTGGTCCAGGCCGGCCCGAACGGGGCGCCGGATTCCGCCTGCGAAATCGTTCGGCCGCTCCTGGTCGAACGACAATCCACCGCGGCGGCTGAAACCGCCGGGTCGACCACCGTCAATCCAACCGCACAGCCGTTGTGAAACGGGCCCATCAGGAGGGGAAAACAGGATGAGAAAGTTCAATACACGCAGCACCGCCTTGGCGGCCGCGTCGGCTCTGGCCATCGCGGCCGGTTTCGCTGGGGCGGCGAGCGCCCAAAACGCAACGACTACGCTCCGCGGCGCCGTTTACGACGGCGCGACCGCTGAAGCCGGCGCGCAAGTCACAGCCACGGAAGTGGCGACCGGCTATGTGGCGCGCGCCCGCGTCGGCGCCGACGGCCGCTACGTCTTTTCCGGTCTCCGTCCCGGCACTTATCGCGTTCAAGTGACCAGCGCGGACGGCCAGACGGCTGAAGAAACCGTCACCCTGGCCCTGGGCCAGGTCGGCACGCTCAATCTGGACGTCGCCGCCGCTTCGACCGCGCCCGCGACCAGCGGCGCGACCGAGCTGGGCGACATCGTCGTGACCGGCCGTCGGGTGTTTGAAGTCCGCACGCCCGAAGTCGCCACCAATGTGACCCAGCAGCAGATCAACAACCTGCCGCAGATCAGCCGCAACTTCCTGAACTTCGCCGCCCTGGCCCCCGGCTTGCGTGTTCGCGAAGACGATACGGAGCGGACCATTTCGGCCGGTGGTCAGACGGCTCAGGCCATCAACGTCTTCATCGACGGTCAGAACCGAAAATCCCTGATCAACGACGGCGGCGTGGCTGGTCAGGACGACAGCCGCGGCACCCCTTTCCCGCAGGGCGCGGTTCAGGAGTTCCGCGTCATCAGCCAAAACTTCAAGGCTGAGTATGAACAGGCCGGTTCGGCCATCATTACGGCCGTGACCCGCTCTGGCACGAACGAGTTCCACGGTGACGCCTTCGTCTTCTATCAGGATCCCGACTGGATCGCTCAGGATGAGATTTCGGAACGTCGTGGAGCCGAGAAGGCGCCGCTGAAGCGACTGCAATACGGCGCCAGCCTGGGTGGCCCGATCATCCAGGATCGTCTGCACTTCTTCGGCGCCTACGAGCGCAAGGATGAGGACCGGATTTCGCAGTCCTTCCTGAACCGCACGGAATACAATGACTTCTTCGCCGCCGATCTGGGCACAACCTCGACGCCGTATGAACAGGACATCTTCTTCGGCAAGCTGTCGTGGCAGATCAACGACCGGCAGCGTCTGGAACTCAGCGCCGAGTACAAGACCGAAGAGGATATCCGTGGGGCCAGCGGCCAGAACGCCCCCAGCCGCGCGGCGCGCAACAGCGGTGAGAACAAAGCCTTCAACCTGCGTCACCAATACCAGGGCGATCGCTTCCTGAATGAGTTCGCGATCGATTACCTGCAGTCCAGCTATGAGCAGTCGGTGATCAACGGCGGCGACTACGGCCGCCGGTATGTCATCTTCCGGGACGACAGTCCGACGACGCCCGGCTTCCAGTACAACATCAACAACCGCGAGGCGACGGTCTTCACGGCTGGCGGTCGCGCGGACTCTCAGTTCCTGGAGCAGAAGAGCACGACGATCCGGAACGACCTGACTATCCCCGACCTGTCCTGGATGGGTACCCACACCATCAAGATGGGTGCGAAGTATTCGATGCAGAATTATTTCGTGCAGAAGGACTTCGGCCGCAACCCGACCTTCACCTACGACATCGAGGCGCGTCCTGAAATCAACGGAAGCCGAACCATTCCGGTCTCTGTTGACCTCGGCGTGGCCGTTCCTCCCGCTGACGCTGACAACAATGTCATCGGACTGTACATTCAGGACGACTGGCAGATCACCGACAAGCTGGAACTGAACCTAGGCATCCGCTGGGACTACGAGGACAACGCGGTCAACAACGACTACCGGACGCCGGACTCCATTCGGAACATGCTGGCGGCGATTCAGAACCTGCCGAGCTACGATTTCCCGTCCTACTTCAATCCGGCTGACTATATTTCCGACGGTGATCGTCCTGCTTTCAAGGACGCCTTCCAGCCTCGCTTCGGCTTCTCCTATGACGTTTTCGGCGACGAACGCACTGTGCTGTTCGGCGGCGCCGGCCGATACTATGATCGGATCGGCTTCAACTTCGCCTTCGATGAACGGTTCAAGCCGTTCCAGTTCAACAAGACTATCTACTTCTCCAACACCGGCGGCCTCGTCGGGGGGCAGCAGACGGTCGCCTGGAACCCAGCCTATCTGACGCCGGCCGGCCTTGATCCGCTGCTGGCCGCGTCGCCGGGCGCCGGAGAGGTCTTCCTTGTCAAGAACAACTTCGAACCGCCGCGCACCGATCAGTTCAATATCGGCGTGCGCCAGAAGTTCGGCCAATGGCAGACGGCCCTTACATTCGCGGCCGGTCATACGGAGGGTGAATCTGCTTGGTACATCGCCAACGCCCTGACCGAGACGGGTGGTCGCTTCAACGGACCGTCGCCCACCTCGGTCGGCTTCCCGCAGTTCCGGAACACCATCTTCTTCCAGAACACGGACAAGGAACGCGACTATAAAGCGATCTATTTGACCGCTGATAAGCCGTACAACGCTCAGGACGGCTGGGGCTTCAATCTGGCCTACACCTATATGGACGCGACCCAGAACGGCAGCCGTGACAACGGATATGCGGCCTTCGACTTCGACTACAATGTCCCCAGCCAATCGCCGGAATATCGATCGGCGACGGACGAGCGGCACCGCATCGTCGCCTCGGGTACCCTGGGTCTGCCGGCCGATTTCCTGCTGTCCGGCATCGTGACCTTGGGTTCAGGCCTGCCGTATAATGTTTTCAACTGCCCTGATGCGCCGGCGGGTGGTCCCAACATCTGCTGGAATGCCGGGAACCCCGAAAAGCGCGCCTTCCTGCCGGGCCTGAACTTCGCCTATCGGCAAGTGGATCTGCGCTTGACGAAGGCCTTCGAAGTGTTTGGCGGACAGCGAGTGGAGTTCATTGCTGACGCCATCAACCTGTTCAACTTCACCAACTACAGCTCGTTCGAAGGCAGCTACACCAGCCCGCGCTTCGGCGCTGGCACCGGAGTCTTCACGCCGACCCGCAGCTTCCAGGTTGGTCTGCGCTACTCCTTCTAACCACCCTGAGCCTGGGCCGCCTTCCGCTTGCGTGGAAGGCGGCCTTCTTTTTTCAGATATTCAGTGAGCGTGCCTATGAACCGCCGAGACTTCCTGATGCGAACCACGGCAGGGGCTGCGGCCCTGGCGGTCGGGGGCCTCGTTGTGGGCGAGGCGGCGGCGCAGCAGGCGGTCACTGGGGCGGTAAACGGCACGCAGCGCCGGCCTCTGCGGCTGGACCGCGAGGTCGATGAGCTTCAGGAACGCACCTTCCGCTGGTTCGAAAAGGTCACGGACCGGGCCACCGGCCTGACGCCGGATCGCTGGCCCAGCAAATCCTTCTGCTCTATTGCGGCGGTCGGTTTCGCCCTGACCTGCTGGCCCATCGGCGTCGAGCGCCGCTGGATGAGCCGGGACGAGGCGCGCGAGCGGACCCTGATCACCGTCCGCTATTTCCACAGCCTGCCCCAGGGGCCGGAGCCGACCGGCACGGCGGGGCACAAGGGCTTCTTCTATCATTTCCTCGATATGGAGACCGGTCTTCGTTACCGGACCAACGAGCTGTCGACCGTCGATACGGCCCTGCTGATGGCAGGCATGCTGTTCGCCGCCCGCTATTTCGACGGCGACCACCCGGACGAGGTCGAGATCCGCAGCCGGGTCCAGGCCCTGTACGAGCGGATCGAATGGGACTGGGCCGTCGTGCGCGACAACCGGATCACCATGGGCTGGCATCCGGAGAGCGGCTTCATCCCGTCTGACTGGCACGTCTACAACGAGGGCATGCTGGTGCTGCTGCTGGCCATCGGCAGCCCGACCCATCCGGTCTCGGTCAATGTCTGGCACGAATGGGCCGCCAGCTATGACGAGAGCTGGACCGACCGCTGGGGCAGTTGGCACCTGAATTTCGCGCCGATCTTCGGCCACCAGTACAGCCATATGTACGTCGACTTCCGCGGCATTCAGGACGCCTGGATGCGGGGCCAGTCGGCCCAGATGGGCGAGTATCTGGACTATTTCGAAAACAGCCGCCGCGCCGTCTACGCCCAGCAGAAATACGGCCACGACAATCCGGGCCAGTGGGCGGGCTATTCGTCCGAAACCTGGGGCCTGACGGCCTGCGACGGGCCGGGCGATTTCAAACAGACGATCAACGGGGTCGAGCGCGAGTTCTTCAGCTATTCGGCGCGCGGCCCCGGCGACCGCGACGACGGCACCATCGCCCCCACGGCGGCGGCCAGCTCCATCGCCTTCGCGCCCGAGATCGTCGTGCCCTGCATCAAGGCGATGAAGAGCCGGTTCGGCGCGGGGATCTATACCGAGTGGGGTTTCCTCGACAGCTTCAACCCGACCCTGACCCAGCGCGACGGGCCCTTGCAGCACGGCAAGATCGTTGACGGGGTGGGGTGGGTGGCCGACGACTATCTGGGCATCGACCAGGGCCCCATCGTCGGCATGACCGAGAACCACCGCTCCGACTTCATCTGGCGCTATATGCGCGGCGAGCCGCACATCCGTAAGGCCCTGGAGACGGCGGGCTTCACCGGCGGCTGGCTGAACGCATGACCTCTGGCCCGCACAGACGCGGGGCCCTGGCGCTGCTGGCGGGCGGGGCGGCGGCGGCCTGCACGCCGCGTCGTGACGGCGAGACAGTGCTGCGCTTCTGGGCCATGGGCAATGAAGGCGGGACGGTGGGCCAACTGATGCCCGAGTTCGAGCGCCGCAATCCCGGCGTCCGCGTCGCGGTCCAGCCCCTGCCGTGGACGGCGGCGCATGAGAAGCTGCTGACAGCCTATGCCGGGGCCTCGCTGCCGGACGTCAGCCAGATCGGCAACACCTGGGTCTCGGAACTGACCGCCATCGGCGCCCTGTCGCCGACCCCGCCGGCCGCCGCCGACCTGCTGACCGATCAGTTCGAGGCGGTGCTGGAGACCAATGAGGTGGCCGGCCGGGCCATGACCACGCCCTGGTACGTCGATACGCGTCTGCTGTTTTATCGCACCGACCTTCTGGCCCGCGCGGGCTTCGGCGCCCCGCCTCGGACCTGGGCCGAGTGGAAGCGGGCCATGCACGGGATCAAGCGCGTGGCGGGTGGCGACAACTACGCCATCCTGCTGCCGTTGAATGAGTTCGAGCAGCTTCTGACCTTCGGCCTTCAGACCGAGGAGCCCTTGCTGCGGGACAGGAATACGCGCGGCAACTTCTCCAACCCCGGCTTCATCTCGGCCCTTGCCTTCTATCGCAGCCTGTTCGCCGAGGGCCTGGCGCCCCTGGCGTCGGCGGCGCAAATCTCGAACGTCTGGACCGAGTTCGCGCGCGGCTATTTCAGCTTCTACTTCTCCGGCCCGTGGAGCGTGGGCGATTTCCGCAGCCGTCTGCCGGCGTCGTTTCAGTCCAGCTGGGCCACGGCGGGCGTGCCGGGACCGACCGGCCTAGGCGCCTCGGCGCCGGGCGGCTCCAGCCTGGCGGTGTTTCAGTCTTCGCCGCATCAGGAGGCGGCCTGGGCCCTGGTCCGCTATCTGTCCGAACCGGCGGTCCAGGCCCGGTTCAACACCATCGTCGGCGACCTGCCGGCGCGGAAAAGCGCCTGGGATATCGCTCAGGTCGAGCGCGACCCTATGCTGGCGCCCTTCCGGGGCCAGTTGGAACGCGCCAAGGCCGTGCCCAAGGTTCCCGAATGGGAGCGGATCGTGACAGAGATGCAGATCGTCGCCGAACGGATGGTGCGCGGCGAATATACGCCCGAGACTGCGGCGGCCGAGATCGATCGCCGTGCTGATCGACTGCTGGAGAAGCGCCGCTGGATGATGGAGCAGGGCAGGGCCGTATGACCGTCGCCGATCCCGCAATATCCGCCGTCCGGTGTTCACGTGGCCTCGCAGCCCGCGAACGCGCCGCCTGGGGCTTCGTCGCCCCGGCCATGATCGCCATCGGCCTGTTCTTCGCCCTTCCGGTGATCGCGGCCCTGCTGCTCAGCCTGACCGACTTCGACATCTACGCCCTGGCGGACCTCGACAATCTGCGCTTCGTCGGTCTGCAGAACTACGAGCAGCTGATGACCAATCCGCTGTTCTGGGGGGCGATGAAGAACACCCTGACCTTCGCCGTCCTGGGCGTGCCCCTGTCCATCGCGGCCTCCCTGGCGGCGGCGGTGATCCTGAACGCGCGGGTGGTGAAGTGGCGGCCGATCTGGCGGGTCATGTTCTTCGCCCCCTATGTCACCACCCTGGTCGCGACGGCGGTGGTCTGGCGCTATCTGCTGCACACCCGCTACGGCGTCATCAACTGGGGGCTGGAGAGCATCGGCCTGCCCGCCGTCGACTGGCTGGGCCAGCCCTCGACCTCCATCCCCGCCATCCTGATGTTCGTGGTCTGGAAGATCTTCGGCTACAATATGCTGATCTTCCTGGCCGTGCTTCAGACCGTGCCGGACGACCTGTACGAGGCCGCCCGCATCGACGGCGCTGGGCCGTGGAAACAGTTCCGCCACGTCACCCTGCCGGCCATCGCCCCGACCATGCTGCTGGTCTCGATCATCTCGGTCGCCAGCTTCTTCCAGCTGTTCGCCGAACCCTATGTCATGACCCAAGGCGGCCCGGCCCAGAGCACGGTGACGGTGCTCTACTTCATGTACGAAGAGGGCTTCAAATGGTGGAACCTGGGCTCCGCCAGCGCGGTCGCCTTCGTCCTGTTCCTGTGCATCCTGGCCATCACCCTGGTGCAGTTGGCCGTGGCCAAGCGGGTGGGGGCGTATCAGTGATGGCGTTTTCCTGCGGTCAGTCTCCCCTATCAAGAGCGCGTCATCCTCGCCCTCGTGGCGAGGATCCAGACTCCCGGTGTGTCCGCAGTATGCACCCCCTTCAAACACCTGGAGTCTGGATCCTCGGGACAAGCCCGAGGATGACGGTGCTTGGGAAGGGGGTAGGGGGGGAGACGGCAATGGAGGAGGGATGCCTATGAATATCCGTTCCATCCTCCTCAACCTCGCCGTCGCCCTGATCGCCCTCGTTGTTCTGTTCCCGCTGGTCTGGATGGCGTCGGTCAGCTTCATGCCGACCGGCGAGGCGGCGACCTTCCCGCCGCCGCTGGCCCCGTCGCGCTGGACGCTGGAGCATTATCAGGACCTGTTTCTGAACCAGGGCATGGGCCGCTATCTGTGGAACAGTTTCGCCCTGGCGACCCTGGCGACGATCCTGGCGCTCAGCTTCACCGTCCCGGCCGGCTACGCCTTCGCCAAGCTGAAGTTCACGGGGCGCGAACGCCTGTTCCAGTTCCTGGTCGCCGCCCTGGTGGTGCCGGCCCAGATCGGCACCCTGCCGCTGTTTCTGATGCTGAAGGGGATGGGGCTGGTGAACACCTACGCCGGCGCCCTGGTGCCCTGGCTGGCCTCGATCTTCGGCCTGTTCCTGGTGCGCCAGTATGCGCTGAGCATTCCCGACGAAATGCTGGAGGCGGCCCGCATCGACGGGGCCAGCGAAGGCCAGATCTTCCGCCGCATCGTCCTGCCGACGCTGCAGCCGATCATCGTTACCCTGGGCCTGTTCGTCTTTCTGGGCAGCTGGAACGACTTCCTGTGGCCGTTGATCATCCTGACGGACCAGTCGAACTACACCCTGCCTGTCGCCCTGGCGGCGCTCTCTCGCGAACATGTCCAGGATGTCGAACTGATGATGGCGGGCGCGGTCGTCACGGTCGCGCCTGTGCTGATCCTCTTCCTCGCCCTGCAACGCTACTACATCCGCGGCATGCTCGCGGGCAGCGTGAAGGGGTAAATTTCTCGTCTCTCAACGCCGTCATCCTCGCCCTTGTGGCGAGGATCCAGACTCCCGGTGCGGCCGCCCTATGCACCCCGTCCAATACCGGGAGTCTGGATCCTCGGGACAAGCCCGAGGATGACGCGGAGAGGGAAAGCTGGAGTCATCCAATGCGTATCCTGACCTCCACCCTCGCGCTCAGCGCCGCCCTGATGGCCGCCCCCGCCGTCGCCCAGGACACGCGCGTTCTCGACAGCATGGACGACGCCTCGCGGTGGCAGGCCAGCGCCTCGACCGACGTCCACGCCGCCGTCTCCGCCGTGGCGGGGCATGACGGCCGCGCCGTGCGGCTCGATTATGATTTCGACGGCAAGGCCGGCTACGCCGTGCTCAGCCGCGCCCTGCCGGTCGATCTGCCCGACAATTACGAGATCAGCTTCTGGGTGCGCGGCGCCGGGCCGACCAACACCTTCGAGGTCAAGCTGACCGACGCCTCGGCCGAGAACGTCTGGTGGAAACAGACGGCGCGCTACGACTTCCCTGACGGCTGGACGAAGTTCGTCATCAAGCGCCGCCAAGTGTCCAAGGCCTGGGGCCCCAGCCCGGAGACGGTGCTGCGCCGCGCCGAACGGGTCGAGTTCGTCGTGGTGGCGGCCGAGGGCGGCAAGGGCGCGGTCGAGATCGATCAACTGAGCCTGCGCGCCCTGCCGGTCGAGCCCCTCGCGCCGCCCCAGCCGATCGCCGCCGATGGGCGGGCGCAGACGACGGCCGCCAACGCCGTCGACCTGGACCCGAAGACCGCCTGGACCCCGCCTGTGGGCGAGCCGTCGGCCCTGACCCTGGATCTGGGATACGAACGCGAGTTCGGCGGCCTGACCCTGCGCTGGGGCGAGCGGGGCGCGGCGGCGGACTATAGGATTTCAGCGTCTCTCGACGGACGCGACTGGCGTGAGCTGACATCCGTGAAGGGCGGCAACGGCGGCGTCGACTGGCTGCGCACGCCCGAGACGAGCGCCCGCTGGCTGCGGCTGGAGCCGCTGAAGCCGGTCCCCGCCTCGGACGTCGTCGGCTCGTCCGGCGCCGGCCAGCGGCTGGGCGCGGGGCAGGCGACGACCTATGCGCTGAACGAGATCGAGGTCGAACCCCTGGCCTTCGGCGAGGACGCCACGGCCTTCGTCGAGGCGGTGGCCAAGGAGAACCTGCGCGGCCTCTATCCGCGCGGCTTCTTCGGCGAACAGCCCTACTGGACCCTGGTCGGCGTGGACGGCGGCGGCGAGAGCGGTCTGATCGGCGAGGACGGCGCCATCGAACTGCGCCGTGCAGGCCCCAGCATCGAACCCTTCGTCGTCGATAACGGCCGGCTGATCACCTGGGCCGACGTCAATATCGAACAAGGGCTGAAAGACGAAGATCTACCGATCCCTTCGGTGACCTGGACCGCCGACGACTGGACGCTGAAGATCACCAGCTTCGCCGACGGCGCGCCGGACCAGGCGCGGCTGTGGGGTCGTTATGACCTGACCAACACCTCCAACCGGCCGCGCAGCCTGACCCTGGCCCTGACGGCGCGACCCTTCCAGGTCAACGGGCCGGTGCAGTTTCTGGCCATTCCGGGGGGCGTGGCGCCGGTCGAGCGGATCGCCTGGGACGGCGCCAGCCTGACGCTGAACGACGATGTCCGCGTCCACGCCCTGACCGCGCCGGACGCTGTTGCGGCTTCGAGCTTCGACGCTGGGGCCGGTCCTCAATCATTGATTTTGCCGACGGCGCGACGGCCCGCGGGTGAGCCGGTCGCCGTCTCCGACGCCACGGACCTGCCGGGCGGCGCCCTGCTGTACGAGGTGACGCTTCAGCCCGGCGAGACGCGCACCTTCGGCTTCCTGTCGCCCCTGGCGGGCGATCCGCCGCAGGCCGGGCAGGGCCTCGCCGCCCTGGATCAGGCCGAGCAGGCGCTGGCGGCGCAGTGGCGCGAGAAGTTGGACCGGGTGGACCTGACCCTGCCGCCCGCCGCCCAGCGGATCGAGGACGCGCTGAAGTCCTCGCTCGCTCATATGCTGATGTCGCGCCAGGGACCGGTCCTGCAGCCCGGCACCCGCAGCTACAACCGCTCCTGGATACGCGACGGCGCCATGATGGCCGAGGGGCTGAACCGGCTGGGCATGGCCGAGCACTCGGCCGACTATCTGCGCTGGTACGCCCCCTATGTCTTCGAAAACGGGAAGGTTCCGTGTTGCGTCGACGCCCGCGGCGCCGATCCGGTGCCCGAGAACGACAGCCACGGCGAGTTCGTCTTCCTGGCCGCAGAGACATACCGCTACACCCGGGACGAGGCCCTTCTGCGCCAGGTCTGGCCCCAGGTGCAGAAGGCGATCGCCTATATGGACGAGTTGCGCGCCTCCACCCGCACCGCCGCCTTCCAGACGCCGGACCAGCGCCATCTGTACGGTTTGCTGCCGCCGACGATCAGCCACGAGGGCTATTCGGATAAGGCGGCCTATTCCTACTGGGACGATTTCTGGGGCCTCTTGGGCTACAAGGACGCGGTCTTCATCGCCGAGACTTTAGGCGACGCCGAGGCCGCCGCCCGCTACGCCGCCGCGCGGGATCAGTTCGCCGCCGACATCCGCGCCTCGATCGTCGCGACGGCCGCTCACCACGACATCGACTGGATCGCCGGCGCCGCCGACCGGGGCGATTTCGACGCCACCTCGACCACCATCGCCCTGTCTCCGGCGGGCGAGAAGGATAATCTTCCACCCGAACTTCTGGCTAGAACCTTCGACCTCTATTGGGAAAATTTCCAGAACCGGCTGACCAATCGCACGGCGTGGAAGGACTATACCCCCTATGAATGGCGGCTGGTCGGCGCCTATGTGCGGCTGGGCCAGAAGGACCGCGCCCTGGCGGTGCTGGACTTCCTGATGGCCGACCGCCGGCCCGAGGCCTGGAACGGCTGGGCCGAGGTGGTGGGGCGCGACAAGCGCGAGCCGCGCTTCATCGGCGACATGCCCCACGCCTGGATCAGCTCGGACTATATCCGCTCGGCGCTCGACCTGTTCGCCTATGAGCGAGACCGCGACCACGCCCTGGTGCTGGCGGCGGGCGTGCCGGAGGCTTGGCTGGATACGGCCGAGGGCGTGGGGGTGAAGGACCTGCGCACCGCCTATGGGGCGCTGACCTACGCCTATCGCAAACAGGGGGCGGCCTATGTGCTGACCCTGGGCGAGGGCGCGACGCCGCCGGGCGGCTATGTGCTGCAATGGCCCGCCGGCGAGGGGCGGCCGGAGCGGGTTCGCATCGACGGGCGGGCCGCGCAATGGACCGGCGACGAGCTGGCGATCCCGGCAGGCGCGCGACGGGTGGAGATGCGCTGACGAAAGGTCTTCCTTCTCCCATTGGGAGAAGGTGGCCCGGAGGGCCGGATGAGGGCCGGCCGGTGGGCCGGTTCGCACCGCCGAACCCTCACCCTTTCGCGCCAGAACGATCGCTTCGCTCTCGTGCGCTCAAGCCCTCTCCCGGCGGGAGAGGGGCCTTATGAGTCAGTCTTCCGCCTTCGCCTTGGCCTTCTTCGCCGGCGCCTTCTTGGCGGCGGGCTTCTTCGCAGCCGCAGCCTTCTTCGACGCAGCCGTTTTCTTCGCCGGCGCCTTCTTCTTCGGCGCCGCGCCGGCCTTGGCGGCGAGCAGGGGCAGGGCGGCTTCCAAGGTCAGGTCTTCGGGCGCCGTGCCTTTCGGCAGGGTGGCGTTGATCTTGCCCGATTTGACATAGGGGCCGAAGCGGCCGGCCATGACGTGGATCGGCTCGCCCGTCTCGGGGTGGGCGCCCAGGTCCTTCAGCGGGGCCGCAGCCGCCCCGCGGCCGGGACGACCGGCGCGCTTCTCGGCCAGCAGGGCGACGGCGCGGTTCAGACCGACCTCGAACACCTCGTCGATGTCCGAGACATTGGCGTAGGTGCCGGCGTGCAGGACGAAGGGACCGTAACGGCCCAGGCCCGCCGTGATCATCTTGCCGTCCTCGGGGTGAACCCCGACCTCGCGCGGCAGGGCCAGCAATCGCAGAGCCTGGTCCAGCGTCAGGGACGCGGGCGACCAGCCCTTGGGCAGGGACGAGCGTTTTGGCTTCTCGCCGTCCGGCGGCGCGATTTCGACATAGGGGCCGAAGCGGCCGATCTTCAGCTGCACGGGGTGTCCGGTCGCCGGATCGACCCCCAGTTCGCGATCGCCGCTCTCGGCCGACCCGTCCTCGGCCGAAGGACTGGCGACGGGGCGAGTGTATTTGCAGTCAGGATAGCGCGAGCAGCCGATGAAGGCGCCGAACCGGCTGGTCTTCAGGCTCAGTTGGCCCTGATGGCACAGGGGGCATTCGCGCGGGTCGGACCCGTCGCCCTTGTCGGGGAAGATATGGGCGCCCAGGCTCTCGTTCAGGGCGTCCAGAATGGCGGTGGTGCGCAGTTCCCCCGCGGCTTGGGTCGCGGCGTGGAAGTCCTGCCAGAACTCGCGCAGCAGCACCTTCCAGTTCAGGTCGCCGGCCGACACCTCGTCAAGCCGGGTCTCCAGAGCGGCGGTGAAGTCGTACTCGACCCATTTGCTGAAGAACTGCTCCAGGAAGGCCGTGACCAGCCGCCCCTTGTCCTCGGGATAGAAGCGGTTCTTGTCCACCCGCACATATTCCCGGTCGCGCAGGGTCGACAGGGTCGAGGCGTAGGTCGACGGGCGGCCGATGCCCAGTTCTTCCAGCTTCTTGACCAGGGTGGCTTCCGAATAGCGCGGGGGCGGTTCGGTGAAATGCTGATCGGTGCGGATGGCGTCGACCTTGGCCTTGGCGCCCTCCTTCAGGGCGGGCAGGCGGCTGGTGTCGTCTTCGCCCTCGTCGCCTTCCGCGCCCTTCTGCTTCTCGTCGCGGCCTTCCTCATATACGGCCAGGAAGCCGTCGAAGGTCACCACTTGGCCGGTGGCGCGCAGGCCGGTCTGGCCGTCGGAGGTCTCGATCTCGACCGTGGTGCGGTCCAGGCGCGCGGCCTCCATCTGCGAGGCGACCATCCTTTTCCAGATCAGCTCATAGAGGCGCTGAAGATCGGAATCGAGGCGCAGGCTGTCGGGATGGCGGGCGATGTTGGTCGGCCGGATCGCTTCGTGCGCTTCCTGAGCATTCTTCGCCTTCACCTTGTAATGGCGAGGTTCGGCCGGGACATAGGCGGGGCCGTACTCCTTGCCGATCACCTCGCGCGCCTGGGCCAGACCCTCGGGGCTGACCGAGACGCCGTCGGTCCGCATATAGGTGATCAGGCCGCCGGTCTCGTCCACGCCCTCATACAGTTTTTGCGCCGCCTGCATGGTGCGCTGGGCGGTGAAGCCCAGCTTGCGCGCAGCCTCCTGCTGCAGGGTGGAGGTGGTGAAGGGCGGCGCCGGGTTGCGACGGACCGGCTTCTTCTCGACCGAATTGATGGTGAAGTCGCCGGCCTGGATGGCGGCGCGGGCGGCTGCGGCGGTCGCCTCGTCCTTGATGTCCAGACGCTGCACCCGCTTGCCGGCGTGCTTGACCAGGCGGGCGGTGAAGGGCGGGCTGTCGGCGTTCAGGTCGGCCTCGATGGACCAGTATTCCTGAGGCTTGAACTTCTCGATCTCCATCTCGCGATCGACGACGATGCGCAGCGCCACCGACTGCACCCGCCCGGCCGAGCGCGCGCCCGGCAGCTTGCGCCACAGCACCGGCGACAGGGTGAAGCCGACCAGATAGTCCAGGGCGCGGCGGGCCAGATAGGCCTCGACCAGCTCCATGTCGATCTGGCGCGGCTTGGCCATGGCGTCCAGAACGGCGGACTTGGTGATGGCGTTGAAGGTGACGCGCTCGACTTGGGTGTCCTTCAGCGCCTTCTTCTTATTCAGAACCTCCAGCACGTGCCAGCTGATGGCCTCCCCTTCGCGGTCGGGGTCGGTGGCCAGGATGACGCGGTCGGCGCGCTTGGCGGCCTCGGCGATTTCGGACAGGCGCTTGGCGCCCTTGGCGTCGGCCTCCCAGTGCATGGAGAAGTCGTCGTCGGGCAGGACCGAGCCGTCCTTGGACGGCAGGTCCCGGACGTGGCCGTATGAGGCCAGGACCTCGTAGTCCGAACCCAGATACTTATTGATGGTCTTGGCCTTTGCGGGGCTCTCGACGATGACGAGGTTCATGCGTGTTCGGTCTCGGGAAGGGGCGCGAACGTGGTTGGAGCGGAGCCATGTGTCAATGCACCGGCCGCCGGGCGCCCGTAAACTTGCGGAATATCGGGTGACTATCACGGATCGAAGACGAATCCGGAAGAGACTTCACTATATCGACGCCAGACCGCCCGGCAGCAGCTCGGCTCGGCCGGCCAGGCTCAGCTCCAGCAGGGCGGCGGCGACCTGGCCCATGGGGGCGTTCAGGGCGCGAGCGATCTCGTCGCGCGGCGTCGGGGTGGGCGAGAGCAGGGCGGCGACCCGGTCCAGGAAGGCGTCGTCCACCTCGCCATAATCCATCGGCTCCGACGGCGGCGCGCGCAGGCTGCGCAGGGTGTTGAAGGCGCGCTCGATGTCCTCGATCCCCTCGCAGAGGATGGCGCCCTGGCGCAGCAGTTCGTTCGGCCCCTTGGCGCGCGGGTCCAGCGGCGAGCCCGGCACGGCGAAGACGTCGCGCCCCTGTTCGGCCGCCAGTCGGGCGGTGATCAGGGATCCCGACTTGATCTCCGCCTCCACCACCACGACGCCGCGCGACAGGCCCGAGATGATGCGGTTGCGGCGGGGGAAGTCCCGCGCCTGGGCCCGCGCGCCGACGGGGCTTTCCGACACGACGCAGCCCTGGTCGATCAGCCGCGCGTAAAGATCCGCGTGTTCGGGCGGATAGACGTCGTCCACCCCGCCGCCCAGGACCGCGACGGTCCCCGTCGCCAGGGCGCCTTCGTGGGCGGCGGCGTCGATGCCGCGCGCCATGCCCGAGACGACGACATGCCCCGCCTGACCCAGTTGCAGCGCCAGGCCGCGCGCGATCCTCTGCCCGCCCGCCGAGGCGATGCGGGCGCCGACGATGGCGATGCTGGGCATGTTCAACAGATCGACCCGACCCCGCGCCCACAGAATCGGCGGCGGCGGGTCCAGGTTCGCCAACATCTCAGGATAGTCAGGATCGCCCAGCACCAGCAGGCGCGCGCCGATCCGCTCGCCGTCAGCCAGTTCGCGCTCAATGCCTGCGACGGGCGGCGGAATGGAGGCCGCGCCGGACTTGCGGACCAGGTCGGGCAGGACCTCCAGCACGCGGACAGCTGACCCATAACGGCCCAGCAACTGGGAAAAGGCGACGGGACCGATGCGGTCGGTGCGGGCGAGCCGCAGCCGGGCGAACCGTTCGTCCGCCGCCGGGGTCACGCCTTCTTGGCCCCGATGCGCGGCTCCTCGCCCTTCAGCAGCCGGGCGATGTTCTCGTGGTGGCGGATCCAGATCAGCACGGCGGCGAAGACGGTCAGGGCCAGGATCGGCATGTCCACCGGCAGGCCGACGGCGGCCAGCGGCAACAGGGCCAGAAGGGGCGCAGTCGCCGAGGAGATCAGGGCCGCCAGCGACGAATAGCGGAAGGCGAAGGCGCTGATCAGCCAGACGGCGCCTGCCATCAGGCCCAGGGGCCAGGCGGCGGCCAGCAGCAGGCCATAGAAGGTCGCCACCCCCTTGCCGCCCTTGAACTTCAGCCAGACGGGAAACAGGTGGCCCAGGAAGGCCGCGCCGCCGGCGATGGCGCCCGCAGCCTGGCTGTCGAACAGGGCGCGGGCGATCAACAGGGCGACGGCCCCCTTGCCGGCGTCCAGCAGCAAGGTGGCCAGGGCCAGGTCCTTGCGCCCGGTGCGCAGCACATTGGTCGCGCCGATATTGCCGGAGCCGATGTTGCGCACGTCGCCGGCGCCGGCGGCGCGGGTGATCACCACGCCGAACGGGATCGAGCCGAGCAGATATCCGCCCAGCGCGACCAGCGCCAAGGTCCCGACCGCGGGCCCCACCAGATCCTGCACTTTGATTCTCTCCCCGGGAAATGCAGCGGCAAAATGCGTCGGCGCGCCTTACGGAGCAAGGGCGATCCGGCCTCTTGACCCGATGAATGACGCAGGGTCAGGTCCGCCCGCCTTTCCGGAGACTCTCATGAGCCGATATTCCACCGCCGTCGCCGTCTCGATCCTGCTGATGTCGGCTTCGGCCTGCGTCGGCGCTCCGACCGGCGGGGAGGGGGCCGTGTCCCGCCCGGCCATGGCCGCCTATTTCGACTGTGTCCGCGACGGCGGCGTGGCCATCTCTGCCCATAGGGCGGTCTCGGCGCCGGATCAGCCCGAGAACTCCATCGCCGCCATCGAGGCGACCGGACGGGCCATTCCGGGCGCCGTCCTCGAACTGGACGCGGTCCTGACCAGGGACGGCCATTTGGTGCTGATGCACGACGAGACGATGAACCGGACCACGACCGGCCGGGGCCGCGTCGCCGACCTGACCCTGGCCCAGGTCAAGGCCGCCCGGCTGAAGGCGTCGAACGGCGCCTTGACCGAGGCCGCGCCCCCGACCCTGGCCGAAGCCCTGGACGCCGCCGGCCGCGTCGGCGCCATCGCCAGCCTGGACCTGAAACCGGCCGAAGGCGCGACCACGGTCGATCTGGCGAAAGCCATCATCGCCCAGGTGCGGCGCTCGGGCGCGCAGAACCGGGTCATCCTGATCACCTATAATGACGCCGACGCCCGCGCCGTGGCGGCCCTGGCGCCGGAGATGATGATTTCGGCCGGTCTGGACGGCGTCGAGGATCTGGACGGTCTGAATCCGGCCCAGATCCTGGCCTGGACCGGCACGCGCGAGGAGCGGCCCGCCCTATGGTCGGCCCTGCGTCAGGCGGGGATCGAGGTCCAGTTCGGCACCCTGGGGGCGGAGGGGCGCCGCCGCGACGACCGCTACGCCGCCGACGGCGACGTCTCCGAATACCGCGACCTGTTCCGCCAGGGGGTGACCGTCATCGCCACCGACACTCCTCTGGCGGTCCAGTCTGTACTGGGCGCGGAAGTCGCCAAGGCCGCCGCCTGCCGCCGCCCGCGCTGACGCGACGGTTTGCGCTCGATCAAGGAGCGGACGAACGGGCTAGGGCAGGGGGAAGATCAGGAGTTCAGCATGCGCGATGATCTGATGTTCGACGTGGCCGTGGTCGGGGCCGGCCCGGCCGGCCTGGCCTTCACCCGGTCGCTGGCCGGGGCGGGGCTGACGATCGCTCTGATCGAGGGACAGGACGAGGCGGCCTTGCGCGACCCGGCCTTCGACGGACGCGAGATCGCCCTGACCCACAACTCCATCCGCCTGTTAAAGTCCCTCGGCGCCTGGGACCGGGTTCCGGCGC
The DNA here is from genome assembly GCF_059424365.1 of Brevundimonas sp. GW456-12-10-14-LB3. Taxonomy (NCBI): domain Bacteria; kingdom Pseudomonadati; phylum Pseudomonadota; class Alphaproteobacteria; order Caulobacterales; family Caulobacteraceae; genus Brevundimonas; species Brevundimonas sp. GW456-12-10-14-LB3. The sequence goes on along the minus strand of NZ_JBWKZJ010000003.1, from coordinate 51,771 downwards.
AAGAGATTTCGGACCTGCGCGAGGCGCGGGTGCTGGACGGCGGCTCGCCCTTCGCCCTGACCTTCGACGTCGGCGGCGCCGACCGGCTGGGCGTCCTGATCCCCAACCACCTGATCCGCCGCGCCCTGTTCGACGTTGTCGAAGGCCAGGCGGGCGTGATCCTGATGGCGGGGCGGCGAGTGGCCAGCTGCGCCGTCCAGGGCGCCGCCCCGCGCGGCCGGGTCGTGCTGGACGATGGGACGACGATCCGGGCCAGGCTGATCGTGGCGGCGGATTCCCGCTTTTCCGGCGTGCGCGACCAACTGGGCGTCGGGGTCGAGATGAACCGGCTGGGCCGGTCGATGATGGTCTGCCGGATGCGCCACGACCAGGCGCACGGCCATGTCGCGACCGAATGGTTCGACCATCGCCAGACCGTCGCCCTGCTGCCGGTCGCGGACGCCCAGGAGCGGGTCTCCTCCGTCGTCCTCACCCTGGCCGCCCCCGCCATCGCCGACCTGATGCGCCTGTCGCCCGACGCCTTCGCGGTCGAGATGGAACGGCGGCTGAAGGGCCGGCTGACCGGGCTGGAACTGGTCAGCGAACGCTGCGCCTATCCGCTGGCCACCACCTGGAGCCGCCGGTTCGCGGGCGAGGGTTTCGCCCTGATCGGCGACGCCGCGGTGGGCATGCACCCGGTCACCGCCCACGGCTTCAACCTGGGTCTGCGCGGACAGGACGTCTTGGCCAAGGTGTTGAAGTCGGCGCGGGGCGGGGACATCGGGTCGGGACGTCTGCTGGCCCGCTATGAACGCGACCACCGCCTCGCCAGCTGGCCCCTGTACCAGGGCACCAACGCCCTGGTCCGCCTGTTCACCCAGGAAACGCCCCCGGCCCGTCTGGCGCGCGGCGCCGCCCTGCGCGCCGGCCAGGCCACGGCGCCGTTCAAACGGGTGGTGAAGCGGATGCTGACGGCGTGAACACCGTCATCCTCGGGCTTGACCCGAGGATCGGAAGGTCCGCCGTTGATGCGACGAAGGTTTAATCGGTCCAGGACCGCGTCCGATCCTCGGGTCAAGCCCGAGGATGACGAAAGTAGCGAAGCGGGCTTCAGAAAACCTTACGGCCGCCCACCCAGGTCCCGATTACCTTGCCCTGCAGTCTGCGTCCGTCGAACGGCGAGTTCTTCGACTTGGAGCGCAGCGTATCCGCATCCACGATCACCGGCGCGCCGGGGTCGAACAGCACCAGGTCGGCGGGTGCGCCTTCCGCCAGCACCCCGGCGTCGAGGCCCAGCAGCGCCGCCGGTCCCTGGGTCAGGGGCCGCAGCACGTCCAGCAGGTCCAGACCGTCCTCGTGGTGCAGGGTCAGGGCGGCCGGCAGCAGGGTCTCCAGACCCACGGCGCCGGGCGCGGCCTCGGCGAAGGGGCGGCGCTTGTCCTCGGCCGGGGCGGGGGCGTGGGCCGAGGTGATGACGTCGATCAGCCCCTCACGCACCGCCTCGATCAGGGCCTGGCGATCAGTCTCCGACCGCAGCGGCGGGTCCAGCCGGTAGAAGGTGCGATAGTCGCCGATATCCACCTCGTTGAAGCACAGGTGGTTGATCGAGACGCTGACGGCGACCTCCAGTCCCTTGGCCCGCGCCCGCGCCAGGGTCTCCAGCGCGCCCTCGGTCGAGATCTGGTCGACCAGGAACCGGGCGCCCGTCTGTTCGACCAGGGCCAGGTCGCGCTCCAGCCCGATCCGCTCGGCGATGGCCGGGCTGCCGGACAGGCCCAGCCGCGTGGCCAGCTCGCCGGAGGCGGCCACCGCTCCTTCTGTCAGCCAGGGGTCGGCCGGACGACAGGCGATCAGGGCGTTGAAGGCGGCGGCGTAGCTCATCACCCTTTGCAGGGTGCGGCTGTTGACGATCACCTTGTCGCCGTCGGTGAAATAAAGGGCGCCGGCCTCGTCCATCAGGCCGATCTCGGCCATCCGCTGGCCGTCCAGGGCCTTGGTCGCGGCGCCGGCCGCTCGGACATTGACCAGATTCAGGGCCGCGCCGCGCCGCTGGATGAAGTCGACCATGGCCGGGTCGTCCACGGCGGGATCGGTGTCGGGCTGGACCACGATGGTGGTCACGCCCCCGGCCGCGGCGGCCAGGCTGGCGGACTTCAGCGTCTCTTTCGGTTCAGCGCCGGGTTCGCCGGTCTTGACCCGGATGTCGATCAGGCCGGGCGCGAGGCAGTGGCCGTCGGCGTCGATCACCTGATCGGCGTCGATGGGCGATGCACGGTGAACGACGCGCACGATGCGGCCATTCTCGATCAGGACGCCGCCGGGGCCGTCATAGTCGCTGGCGGGGTCCAGCACCCGGGCGTTGATGATTGCGAGCGTGTTCATCGGAAATCCTCCCCCGTTGGGGGAGGATTTGAGCGTTCGTCGTCATCACTTGTCCCCCCAACGGGCCGACAGGGAAGCCAGCACGGCCATGCGGGCGGCGACGCCCATCTCGACCTGATCCTGGATCAGGGAGACGTCCAGATCGTCGGCCACGTCGGAATCGATCTCGACCCCCCGGTTCATCGGCCCGGGGTGCATGACCTTTGCGCCGGGCTTGGCCCAGGCCAGCTTCTCGCGGTCCAGACCCCAGAAGCGGAAATATTCGCGGGTCGAGGGCACCAGGGCGCCGGCCATCCGCTCCAACTGAAGCCGCAGCATCATCACCACGTCGCAGCCGGCCAATCCCTCGCGCATGTCATGGAAGACCTCGCAGCCCCAGCGGTCGGCGTCGCCGGGCACCAGGGTCGGCGGCCCGACCAGACGCACCCGCGCGCCCATCATCTGCAACAGGGCGACGTTCGACCGCGCCACCCGGCTGTGGGTGATGTCGCCGCAGATGGCGACCGTCAGGCTGGTCACATCGCCGAAGGCCCGCCGCATCGACAGCAGGTCCAGCAGGGCCTGGGTCGGGTGCTCATGCCGGCCGTCCCCGGCGTTGACGACGGCGCACCCGACCTTCTGGCTCAGCAACTCCGCCGCGCCCGAGGCCGAGTGGCGGATGACCAGAATGTCCGGCTTCATCGCATTCAGCGTCACCGCCGTATCGATCAGGGTCTCGCCCTTCTTCACCGACGAAGAGGCCACCGGCATGGTGACGACGTCTGCGCCCAGCCGCTTGGCCGCGATCTCGAACGAGGAGCTGGTGCGGGTCGAGTTCTCGAAGAACAGGTTCACGACCGTGCGCCCGTGCAGCAGATCCAGGGCCTTGGACGACTGGCGATTGAAGTCGACGAAGGCGTCGCCCAGGTCCAGCAGCTGCGGGGTGACGAAGGGGTTCAGATCCGAGGCGGCCAGGAAATGGGCCTTGGGGAACGGAATCAGCCGCTCTCGAATGGTCTGGTCGGTGACGTCGTGGGGCTGGGTCATCGAGACGCGCCTATAGGCGGGAGTCGCCGCAAACGCCAGACCGGGGGCCGGCCGGGCCGCGGATCAAACGAAGTGGAACAGGGCCAGAAGCACCGGAATCACCACCGCGCTGCCGACGGTGGTCGAGGCGATGATCCCCGCGATCAGGGGCGCGTCCCCGCCCATCTGCCGCGCCAGCATATAGGAGGCGGCCGATCCCGGCGCCGCCCCGCAGATCAGGGCCACCCCCTGGGTCAGGCTGTCGCCGCCCAGGGCCCAGGCGATCAGCCACATCAGCGGCGGCATGACGCCCAGCTTGACCAGGGTCACGGCGGCGATGGTCCCCTGGCGGCGCCTGACCTCGGCGAAGGACAGACCGGCCCCGGCGACGATCAGCCCCAGGGGCAGGGCGGCCGCGCCCAGCAGGTCCATCGCATCCGACAGGCCGGGGATCAGCGGGACCCGCAGCAGGTTCAGCCCCAGACCGATCAGACAGGCCAGCAGGATCGGATTGACGATCATCGACTTCGCCAGCCCCAGCACCGAGGGCTCGCGCTTCAGCGCTCCCCATTTGGCCAGAACCGCCACACAGGTGATATTGGTCACCGGAATGATGAAGGCGATGGCCACCGCCGCCATGGCCGTCCCGGTCGAGCCGTAGACCGACTGGATCACCGGCACGAAGACGAAGCTGTTCCAGCGGATCACCCCCTGGAACACGCTGGTGTAGGCCGGCCCGTCCAGCGGGATCAGGGGCTTGGCCGCATAGGTGGCCGCCGCCACGATCAGGGTCGCCCCGACCGCCGCCGCCCCCGCCACCGTCGCCCCGCCGCCGGCCAGGTCCGCGTGCCAGATCGCCGGGATCAGGAAGCTGGGGTAGAAGATATTGATCGACAGCTTCTCGATCGGCCGCCAGGCCTCGTCCGGCAGGAAGCCGGACTTTCGCAAGCCGTAGCCCAGGGCGATCATTAGAAAGACCGGCAGGACGCCGGCGATCAGGCCGGTCAAATCCAGCTCGCCTGATCCCGCACCCGGTCCAGCGCGCCTTGCAGAATCCAGGCGGCGGCTGTGCGGTCCACGACCTCGGCCCGGCGCTTGCGGTTCAGGTCCAGGTCCTCGATCAGGAACCGCTCGACCGCGCTGGTGGACAGCCGCTCGTCCCAGAAGGCGACGTTGATGGGCCGCAGCCGCTCCAGATTGCGGGCGAAGGCGCGGCACGACTGGGCGCGCGGCCCTTCAGTCCCGTCCATATTGACCGGCAGGCCGATCACCAGGGCCGAGACCTTGCGATGGGCCATCAGCTTGAACAGATGTTCGGCTTCATGCGTGAACTTGGACTTGCGGATCAGCTCCAGCGGCGAGGCGATCAGGCGGGTGGCGTCCGACACGGCCACCCCGATCGTCTTCTCGCCCAAATCCAGCCCCATCCACGGGGTGTCGGGCGGGCAGGCGGCGGGCAGGTCGAGGAGGTCGAGAACAGGCACGGCCGGGCGGTAGGCCGCAATCCTGCGGAAGTCAAAGGCGTCACCTTGTGAATCCGAGGTCGGAAGGCTAATCCCGCCGATACATTCCCTATCGACGTGCATTGGAGGGCCGCATGGCCATCGACGCTGCGACGGTGCGCAAGGTTGCGCATCTCGCCCGCATCAAGACCCCCGAGGATCGGCTGGAGCCGCTGGCCCAGGAGCTGAACGGCATCCTGCAGTGGATCGAGCAGCTGAACGAGGTCGATGTCGACGGCGTCGAGCCCATGACCTCGAATGTCGCCCAGCCCCTGCGCCTGCGCGAGGACGTGGTCACCGACGGCGGCAAGATCGACGCCGTCCTGTCCAACGCCCCGAAGTCGGCCGACGGCTTCTTCGTCGTGCCCAAGGTGGTCGAATAATCATGAGCGACCTGACCAAACTGACCCTGAAGGCCGCCGTCGACGGCCTGAAGGCCAAGGATTTCTCCTCGGCCGAAATCACCCAGGCCTTTTTGACCGCCATCGAGGCCGCCAATCCGACCCTGAACGCCTATATCGAGGTGACGGCGGACAAGGCCATGGACATGGCCCGCGCGTCCGACGCCCGCATCGCCTCGGGCGAGGCTGGCGTGCTGGAAGGCGCCCCCCTGGGCATCAAGGACCTGTTCTGCACCGAGGGCGTCCAGACCACGGCCGGGTCCAACATGCTGCGCGGCTTTGTCCCGCCCTATGAATCGACCGTCACCGCCAATCTGTGGCGCGACGGGGCGGTCATGCTGGGCAAGCTGAACATGGACGAATTCGCCATGGGCTCGTCCAACGAGACCTCGGCCTTCGGTCCGGTCAAGAATCCGTGGAAGTCGACCGGCTCCAACGCCGATCTGACGCCGGGCGGGTCTTCCGGCGGTTCGGCCTCGGCCGTGGCGGCGGACCTGTGCCTGGCCGCCACCGCCTCCGACACCGGCGGCTCGATCCGCCAGCCCGCCGCCTTCACCGGCACGGTCGGGATCAAGCCCACCTATGGCCGCGCCAGCCGCTTCGGCATGGTGGCCTTCGCCTCATCGCTGGACCAAGCCGGCCCCATCACCAAGACGGTCGAGGATGCGGCCCTGCTGCTGCAATCCATGTGCTCGTTCGACGCCAAGGACTCCACCAGCCTCGACATCCCGACGCCCGACTGGACCCAGTCGGTCGGCCAGTCGGTCAAAGGCCTGCGCATCGGCGTGCCGCGCGAATATGTCGTGGACGGCATGCCGGCCGAGATCCAGGCCCTGTGGGATCAGGGCGTGGCCTGGCTGAAGGACGCCGGCTGCGAGATCGTGGACATCAGCCTGCCGCACACCAAATACGCCCTGCCGACCTACTATATCGTCGCCCCGGCCGAGGCCTCGTCCAACCTGGCCCGCTATGACGGCATGCGGTTCGGGCACCGGGCGGATGAGTTCAAGTCGCTGGACGACCTGTACGCCACCTCGCGCGCCGAGGGCTTCGGCAAGGAGGTCCAGCGTCGCCTGACCATCGGCGCCTATGTGCTGTCGGCCGGCTTCTACGACGCCTACTACGTCAAGGCGCTGAAGGTCCGTCGCCGCATCGCCGAGGACTTCGACAATGTCTGGGGCCGGGTGGACGCCATCCTGACCCCCTCGACCCCGTCGGCCGCCTTCGCCCTGGGGGACAAGCAGATCGATCCCCTGACCATGTATCTGAACGACGTCTTCACGGTCACGACCAACCTGGCCGGTCTGCCGGGCATTTCGGTCCCCGCCGGCGTCGATTCCAACGGCCTCCCGCTGGGCCTCCAGGTCATCGGCAAGGCCCTGGACGAGGCGACCGTCTTCCAGGTCGGCGCGGCGCTGGAACGGGCGGCGGGCTTTACGGCCAAGCCGGGCCAGTGGTGGTAGTTTAAATGGGAAGGGGCCGGCGAGATCGCCGGCCCCTTATGTCTTCAGGCTTCCGGCAGCGCCTTCAGGTCGGCGTCAATGGCCGCGATCTTCTCGTCGGTGATGGCTCCCTGGGAGTAGGGGGCGACCTGGCGCAGGGTCATGCCCTTGAACTGGCCGTAGGCGGGATGCTTGTCCATGCCGGGCAGGTGCTTCTCCAGCACGGCCTTGGTCGCCGGATCGTTCACCAGGGCCTCGATCGGGCTGTCGATGGTCGGATGGGCGTGATGCTCGGCATGAGCATGGTCTTGGGCGGGGGCTGGGGCCGGAGCCGGCGCGGTCTGGGCCGAGGCGGCGCCGACCAGCAGCAGGGAGGCCGCTGCGGCGGCGAACAGGGTCTTAGACATGGGATTCTCCATTGAGGCGACCGAAGTTGAGCGCGATTTCGCGACACCCTCAAGACAGCCTCTTTCTCGCCGCCGCCGAGGGCGCTAGGACGACCTCATGACCGACACTGTTCCGAACCCGAAAACCATCAAGGGCCGCACCGGCGATTGGGAAATCGTCATGGGGCTGGAGATCCACGCCCAGGTGGCCTCCAAGGCCAAGCTCTTCTCCGGCGCCGCCGTCGGCTTCGGCGCGGGGCCGAACGAACAGGTCTCGCTGGTGGACGCCGGCTTCCCCGGCATGCTGCCGACCCTGAATAAGCACTGCGTCGAACAGGCGGTGAAGACCGGTCTGGGCCTGCGTGCGCAGATCAACAAGCGCAGCCAGTTCGACCGCAAGAACTACTTCTACCCCGACCTGCCGACCGGCTATCAGATCAGCCAGCTGTATTACCCCATCGTCGGCGAAGGCGTGGTCGAGGTGGAGGCCGAGGACGGCAGCTTCTTCAACGTCGGCATTGAGCGGCTGCACCTGGAACAGGATGCGGGCAAGCTGATCCACGACCTGTCGCCGACCGAGAGCTATGTCGACCTGAACCGGGCCGGCACGGCCCTGATGGAGATCGTCTCGCGCCCCGACCTGCGCACGCCGGAAGAGGCGGTCGCCTATGTCAAGAAGATCCGGACCATCCTCGTCTATCTGGGCACCTGCGACGGCGACATGGAGAAGGGCAACCTCCGCGCCGACGTGAACGTCTCGGTCTGCCGCGCCGGCAACTATGAGAAGTTCAAGGCCACGGGCGACTTCAGCTTCCTGGGCACGCGCTGCGAGATCAAGAACGTCAACTCGTTCCGCTTCATCTCCCAGGCGATCCAGTACGAGGCGCGCCGCCAGATCGAGATCCTCGAGGACGGCGGTTCGATCATTCAGGAAACCCGCCTGTTCGATCCGGTGAAGGGCGAGACGCGTTCGATGCGCTCCAAGGAAGAGGCGCAGGACTACCGCTACTTCCCCGACCCCGACCTGCTGCCGCTGGACCTGGAAGAGGCCTGGATCGCCGAGATCAAGGCGTCTCTGCCCGAACTGCCGGACGACAAGCGCAAACGTCTGATGAGCCAGTACGGCCTGTCCCAGTACGACGCCATCGTGCTGATCTCGGAACAGGCCAAGGCCGACTATTTCGAGGCCGCCGCTCAGGGTCGCGACGCCAAGCTGGTCGCCAACTGGGTGACGAACGAGGTCTCGGCGCGTCTGGCCGCCGACGGCAAGGACTTCAGCGAGAACCCGCTGCCGGCCGCCCATGTGGCCCAGCTGGTCGAACTGATCGAGACCAACGTCATCTCCTCCAAGATCGCCAAGGAGGTGTTCGACCACGTCTGGAACGGCGAAGGCTCGCCGGCCGAGGTGGTGGAGAAGCACGGCCTGAAGCAGGTGACCGACACCGGCGCCATCGAGAAGGCGGTCGACGAGATCATCGCCGCCAATCCGGACAAGGCCGCCGCCGTCGCCGAAAAGCCTCAGGCTCTCGGCTGGTTCGTCGGCCAGGTCATGAAGGCCACGGGCGGCAAGGCCAATCCGGCCGCCGTCAACGACATACTGAAGGCCAAGCTGGGGCTTTGACCTCCGGCCCCGCCCTCGTCTGACGAAACCTCTGAAAAAGGCCCGGAGATCGCTCTCCGGGCCTTCTTCATTCGGACGGCGTCTTCAGGCCCGTGTCGGATCAATAGACGTTCGAAAGGACGCTGGCGATCAGACCCGTCGCGACGGCGACCAGAAGAATGTCGCTGCCGGCATGGACGTAGCGATAGCCGTGCGGCGCCGGACGCAGGCCGTAGAAATAGGGGTCGCGGACATAGTAGGTCCGATACCGGGCCGGCAGATAGGCGCCGGTCCGCCACCGATAGCCGTAGTAGCGCGGCTCGACGCGGTAGTAGCCGTAGCTGGGGGCGTACCAGTAGCCCGACCGAGGCCCGTTGTAGCCGCGGAACTCGGACCGACCTCGCCACCAGTCGCGATTGTTGCGGTCCCAGCGGTCGTTACGCCAGTCGCGACGATCATCCCGGCGTTCGACGCGATAATCGCGGCGGTCATCGCGGCGATCGTGGCGGTATTCCTGGCGATCCCGGTATTCGCCCTGACGCCAGTCACGTCGATCGTCGCGGCGTTCGTTGCGATAGTCGCGGCGGTCGTCCCGGCGGTCTTGGCGATATTCGCGCCGGTCGTCGCGGCTCTGCGCCTGGGCCATCATCGGAACGGCGGTAGCGGAGAGGGCGAGGGCGACGACGGCGGCCTTGGTAAGGCGTTTCATCAGCGTGCTCCAATCTGGGCCTTCCGCCGAGAGGACGAAAGCACCCGTTAATGACGTCAAAGTCCGGCTTTGCGTCTGAACGCCTCCTGAATGACCGTGTCAGGATTAATCGACGGACGTTGCGCAGGCGAGGCCGCCGACCCAGATGTCCGCAAGGCTCAATGGAGATCGTCTAATGAACGCGCCGATCCAGCTCTGGTACTGGCCCACACCCAATGGGTGGAAGGTCTCCATCGCGCTGGAGGAGATGGGCCTGGCCTATGAGGTCAGGCCGGTGAACATCGGCGTCGGCGAACAGTTCGAGCCGGCTTTCCAGGCGATCAGCCCCAACGGTCGGATGCCGGCCATCGTCGATCCGGACGGACCCGGCGGCGCGCCCATCTCGATCTTCGAATCCGGCACCATCCTCCAGTACCTGGGAAACAAGTCGGGCCTCTTCTATCCGACCGACATGCGGGCGCGGGTAGAGGTCGATCAATGGCTGTTCTGGCAGGTCGGCGGCCTCGGGCCGATGGCCGGACAGACCCACCATTTCCGCCAGTATGCTCCGGCCATGATCAAGGATCAGCGCCAGATCGCCTACGGCGTCCGGCGCTATACGAACGAGACCCATCGTCTCTATGGCGTCATGGATCGCCGCCTGCGGGATCGAGACTATCTCGCCGGAGACTATTCCATCGCCGACATGGCCGCCTGGCCCTGGATACTGCCCGGCCTGCAAGGTCAGGATCTGGCCGAGTTCCCCCGTCTGGCGGCGTGGCTTGAGCGGGTCGGCGCCCGGCCGGCTGTCAGGGCGGGCCGAGCGCTTCTGGAAGACCGGCGCGGAAACGCCGGCGGGTCAGGAAAAGCGGCCGAGGCGGCGCGGGCTATCCTCTTCGGCCAGCGGGCGCGCCCCGCGTAAACGACAGGTTTCCGAACGATTTCGGATTTATGAATCGAATCTGGAGTATTCATTCTCGCTTTACTGAAAAGTCCTGCGCGGGCTTTCGGCGTTAACTTTAACTTCAAACCAGCGGTATTTGATGCGTCATCAGAGACGGACCCAGAAGGGCGTTCGTTCAGGAGATGTGGTGATGCAAGCGCAAGAAATGGCGCACGACCTGGCGGCCGGCGCGCAGACGGATGAACTGCCCCTGCCGACTGCCGATATGTCGGGCGACGAGCTGTTCAAACTGGGCATGATGTATTCGGCCGGATCGGGCGGCTGTCCGATGGACCGGGTCTCGGCCCACATGATCTTCAACCTGGCGGCCATGAAGGGTTCGATCGAGGCGCGCGTTTACCGCCGCGAGATGAGCCAGGAGATGGATCGCGAAGAGATCGCCGAGGCCCAGAAGGCGGCCCGCCGTTACATCGACACCGGCGTGGTTCGTCTGGTCGCCTGACCGCAGAGACGTCGCCTGACCGCAGAGACGGTTACGCCTCAGAAGCTGGCGTAACCCGCGCCGTTCGAGCCGTTGATCGAATAGCTGAAGCCGATCGGCATGGCCGAGCGCACCTGGGTGAAGAAGGCGGCGAGTTCGCCAAGGGTCGAACGCGGCACGAAGATGATGTCGCCGCGCCTCAGGGCGACGACCTCGCCCCGCCGGGGACGCAGATCGATCACCCGCATCATGCGCGCGCCGCCAGGGCCGCGCCGGATCAGGGCCGCCCGTTCCGCCTTGCCTGTGGGCAGCAGGCCGCCTGCCTGAATGACGGCCTGGTGCGCGTCCAGGTCTCCGACCATTTCGATCACCCCCGGCGTGCGGACCTCGCCATCCACCCAGACCCGAATGGGCCCGGCCTGGCGCAGGGTCACCTCCACCGTCGGGCGCAGCAGTTGCGACCCATAGGCCGCAGACACCGCCTGTTCCAGCTCAGAGAGACTCCGATCCGCCGCCATGACCTGACCGATCAGGGGCAGGGCGACGCGGCCGTCCGGTCCGACCTTCAGCGTTCGCGTCAGTTCGGCGGCGGTGGGCAGGGCCACCTCGATCTCATCGCCGGGATAAAGCAGATATTCTGGCTCTTCGTCGGTCCAGTCGGCGAAGGGGATGTTGGGAAAATCCCCGCGGCTGGAAGGCTGGATCCTTTGCGCGCGGTCGCTGGGGCGGGGCATTCGGCCCGCAGCCCCGCCGCCGCATGCCGCCAGGGTGGCGGCGGCCGATCCGAGGGCCAGCAGGAACAGTCGGCGATCTGACGTCATGGAATCGGTTGGTCCGCCGGGAAAGAGGATGGATCACAGCCTCGCCCCTTATGGGTAACCGATGGTTAACGCCGGTCAGCGAAAGGTGGCGTCGATCAAGAGTTTCCTGGATTCGCTCGCCATGCGTTCGACGGCCTATGTCACGACCCGACCGCGCTACGGCGTGCTGGACGTCGTCGGACTGCTGTTCCGCGAACTGCTCTTGATGGTCGTCGTCTTCCTGCTGATCTTCGCCTTGGGAGCCGCCGCCGTCTTCACCTTGAAGAAGACCTATACGGCCCAGGGCGCCGTCTTCGCAGGCGTCGGCCAGGAATATGTCTATCAACCCCGTGTGGGCACGGCCGAACGGGGGCAGGCGCCGCAGGGCGACGAGGTGGCGAACTCCGAAGCGGCCATCCTCAGTTCGGGCCAGGTGCGCCAGCGCGTCATCGACGCCTTGGGCCCCCAGGTCATTTTGGGCAGGGCGCCCAAGGGCGCGCCGGAAAAGTCGAAGGCGGCGGCCAGCAATGTGCTGGGCTCCAGCCTGCACGTCGCGACGGCGCCGGGCAGCGCGGTCATCCGCGTCAGCTACAAGGCGGATGATCCTCAGCGGGCGGCTCGCATCCTGAACAGCGTGATCGATCAGTATCTGGCCTATCGTCGCGAAGTCTTTCAGGACAAGACCCCGGCCATCGCCAGCCAGCGCCTTGCGTTTGAAGAGGATTTGAACGCTGCGGACCGGGCCTATGAGCAGTTTCTGACGTCGAACGACATCGGCGACTTCGCCGCCGCAAAGGCCACCTTGGCGGCGACCTATCAGACCACCTTCGCCGACCGGATGGCGACGCAGAGCCAGTTGAACCAGACCAGCCAGAGGCTGAGCACCTTGGTGGCGCAGCAGGCCAATACGCCGGCCGAGGTCGCCCTGCAGCAGGATCTGAACATCTCGGCCCAGGATCAGGTGCTGCAACTGCGCACAGAACGTCAGCAGCTGCTGTCGCGCTATCAACCCGACGCCCAGCCGGTGAAGGACATCGAGGCGCGGATCGCCCAGCTGCAAGCCTATGTCGCCAGCGGGACGGCGGTCGGGCCTAAGGAGGTTCGTACCGGACCCAACCCGGTCTGGACCGAGCTGGAGACGACCCGAATCAACACCCAGGCCGACCGTGACGCCCTGGCGGCCCGGTTGGCGGCGCTGGATCGGCAGCTCTCGGACATCCGGTCGCGGCAGGCGCGGCTGACGGCTCTGGAGTCCGAGAATGCGACCTTGGCGGGCAATCGCGAGGTCCTGACCGCCAATATCCGCGAGTTCCAGCAGCGCGAAAGCCAGAGCCGAGCGGACAACGCCCTGGTGGCGGCCGGCGCCGACAACGTCACCGTCATCGAGCGGGCCCAGCCGCCGGCGACGGGCAAGAGCCTGAAGGCGCCGGCCCTGGCCGCCGTCTTCCTGTTCGCCGCCTTCACCGCCCTGTGCATCGGCCTGCTGAGGATTTTCACGCGGCGGGGATTTTCGACGCCCGACTCGGTGCGCCGTACTCTGGACGTGCCGGTCCTGGCGGTCGCCCCCGCCAAGGCGCACTAGGTCGGTGGGGCTTGGGCGGGCGGCCATGATACTGTGGCGCGTGGTGGAGCGCGCGTAGCGATTCGATGGTCGATCTGACGTCCGAAATGGCCGGTCTGTGGGCGGCGCTGGGGCCGGCCCCGGCGCATCGCGCCCGGGTGATCCAGTTCGCCGCCGCCACGACCGGCGAAGGCGTCTCGACGGTCACGCGCGAATACGCCCGGCTGGCCGCCGTGCGGGCGCGAAAGCCGGTCTGGTTGGTGGACGGCGATCTGGCGCAGCAAGGGCAGCTTGAAGCCATCGCCGCCGAACCGGACCGGTTCGGGCAGCTGGGCAAGCCGGCCCAGGCCTCGCCCGATGGCTCCAGCTTCTTCGCGGTCACGCCGGCGCCGACGGGGCGGGACGGCAAGCCGGTTCCGCCGGCGCGCCTGCTGACCGCGCGGCCCTGCCTGGGCGGACGGCTGTGGACGACGCGGTTTCACATGGAGGCCCTGCGCTCGGGGCACCGCATCGAGGCGGTGGGAGAGCCGCGCTACTGGGACGCCCTGAGGCCGCACGCCGACACCATCGTCATCGACAGCCCGGCGGCGGACCGCAACGACATGGCGATCATCCTGGCGCCCTTCGTCGACATGACGGTTCTGGTGGTCGCGGCCGGCGGGGCGAGCGCGAGCGCCCCGGTCATCCTGCGCGACGAGATCGAGGCTGTCGGCGGTCGTATCGCCGGGGTGGTCATGAACCGTTCGACCTATAAGCCGCCCAAATTCCTGTCCCGGCTGGCGGGTTAAGCGGCTTTGCGAAGCATGGCCGCGCCGTAGAGCTTCGGCTCCAACCCCTTTGTCCAGAAGACCTTGCCCAGGCCGCGCGCGGTGCGGTCCAGGGTTTCGGCGCGGGCGGGGCGGCGGAGCAGGGCGAGGGTCAGGGACGCAAGTCCCCAGACGGCGGCCTGGGCGGCGCCGATCAGCATCCAGCGGGAGACGCCAGGCCAGTCGCGGCGGGCGGCGGCCATCTGGCTGGGGCTCTGGCCATAGGCGAAGGCGCGCAGCAGGGCGTAGTTCAGGGTGGCGCGGTCGGGGGGCGCGAACTCGTCCACCCAGGCGTCGGCGGCCCAGCCGAACCGGCCGCCGCGCGCCTGCAGGGCGGTGAACAGGCGGTCGTCCTCGCCGCCGGTCTCGTTCATGGCCGTGTCGAAAGGGGCGTCGCCGGGCAGGGCCGTGGCGCGGACCATCAGACTGTTGCCGCAGCCGTGGATCTGGGCGGTCAGGCCGGTCTCAGCCGGGCCGTCGCGGCCGAAGAACCGCTCCAGATAGGGGGTGGTCCAGCCCGTGCCCTCAGGCACGCGACCCCGGATCGGGCCGAACAGGACGTCGGCGCCCGTTTGGGCCTGGGCCTGCAACAGGGCGGCCAGCCAGCCGGGAGAGGCGGCCTCGTCGTCATCCAGAAAGGCGATCAGGGGGGCGTCGGTGGCGGCCAGACCGACATTGCGGGCGGTGGCGACGCCGGGGACGGGCGCGTGGGCGTAGATCAAGGGAACCGGCGCCTCGGCTCGCAGCCGCTCGACCACGGCCGAGGCCGAACCGTCGGGATCATTGTCGGCGACGACCACGGCGGCGATCCGGTCCAGCGACCCGACCTGGGCGAAGACCGAGCGCAGGGCGCGCTCCAGCGTGGCGGGGCGGCGCAGGGTGGGGATGAGGACGGCGACGTCCCGCATCAGATCGCGTCCGCATAGACGGCCGCCCGGTACAGGCGCAGGGCGAAGGCGCGGGTGCGGGGCGGCAACAGAGGCGACAGGGCCGCGCTTCTGGCCATGCGACGGATCAGGGGCAGGGACGGCAGGCGTTTCAGGGCGCGGGCGGCCTTGTAGCTGGGGTAGGTCTGGACAATCTCGGGGTGCAGGGCGACGACGCGGGCGAAGTTGGCGGCGCCCTGGTCGAACTTTCGCGCCAGGTCCGGCACCGTGTCCAGGCCCATATGGGTGGCGGGATTGTCGATGTGGACCACCTGGAACCGGCGGGCGACCCGCATGGCCCATTCGACATCCTCCCACCCCCAGCCGGTGAAGCCAGGGTCGAAGGATTCGACGGCGAAGACGTCGCGGCGCACCAAAAGATTGGAGGTGTAGACGTATTTCTCGGGCGTTCTGGCGCGCTGGGCGGCGCGAACGCATTCACTGGCGCTGGACAGGGAGCGGTGGACGGCGAAGCGACGGTCGCGCGGCGCCTGTTTCAGCGAAAAGCCCCCGAAGGCCACGGCCGGGTCGTCGCGCGCGATCAGCTCGATCCAGGTCTGGAGAAAGCGCGGGCTGTCGGGCTTCATGTCGCTGTCGAGGAACAGCCAGGAGCCGGCGCGGGCGGCGATGGTCAGCCGGTTGCGCCCCCGCGCCCGGCCTTCATTGGCGGACAAGGTGACGAGGCGGGCGGGCAGGGCCAGGGCGTCCAGCGTCGCCTTCAGCCGGGCGGTCAAACCAGGGTCGCCCGTGCCGTCGTCCAGCAGGATCAGTTCGACCCGGCCGGCGATGGCGGCGCCTTCCGTATCCAGCCGGCGCAGCAGGGGCTCCGGATCGTCGCCCAGGAAGGGGATCAGGACCGACAATTCGGGCCCGGCGGCGGCCCAGCCGGGGTTGTCGTGGATATCGGCGCGGGAGCCGCTCATGCCGTCGCGCTCCGTCGGGCCTGGATCAGTCGGTTCAGCACGTCGCGCACTCCGGCGGCGTTGAGCGTCAGCGCCAGGGCCGCATAGACCAGTCCGCCCACGCCCGCGTCCAGCATCAGTTGGATGAAGCCGCCCAGAGGCGGAAGGCGCCAGACCACCAGGGCCATGCCGGTCGAGGCCAGGCCGCAACGGATCAGGGCCTCCCACGGAATGGGCAGGGCGATGGCGCGGCGGCTGATCAGCAGACAGGCGACCAGGCCTATGGCGAAGCTGAGGGCCGTGGCGACGGCGGCGCCCAGCACGCCCAGCCGGGGGATCAGCACCAGGTTCAGGATGATGTTGGCGACGGCGGGGACGGCCATGGTGACCAGCAGCAGGCCGGTCTTCTTGCCCAGGGTGAAGCCGAAACCGAAATAGTAGGCGATCAGGCCGGACAGAAAGGCCGAGGCCGCGATCCAGGGCGTGACCAGGGTTGCGGCGACGCGCAGCTCGGGGCCGATCATCAGCTCGGCCAGGGGGCGGGCGACCAAGGCCAGGCCGACGGCGGCGGGCAGGCCGATCAGGATCAGGGTCGAACCCTGTTCCAGCGCCGTCTGGCGCAGGGCCTCGCGGCCGCCGCGCTCCAGCGCCATGACCATGGCCGGCGCGCCTGCCGCGCCCAGCCAGATGAACATCACATCCAGGGTGCGGTTCGACAGACTGTAGCTGGCGTGATAGGCGCCGACCGCCGCCGCATCCAGGAAGGCCGCCAACAGGAACCGGTCGGTCGAGGCCAGGACCAGGGCCAGGGTCAGCGACGCCGCGATCGGATAGCCATAGGCGGCATAGGCCTTCAGCCGCGCGCGATCCACGGTTCCGCCGGCCGACTGGCGCAGTTCGCCCGGCAGGATGAAGGGCAGGGCGAACAGGGGGGCGATCATCAGGCCCAGCAGGGGCGAGGCGGCGCCCGCGCCGGCCAGGGCGAACCCGGCCCCGACCAGAAAGCCCAGGACAGCGACGGCCATATCGACCGTGGCGGCCTTGGACACCTCGCCGGCGGCGCGATACCGCTCCTGCGCCAGCTTGGCCAGGTTGCGGATGGGCGCTCCGGCCAAGCCGAAGGCCAGGGCCAGTTTGAAGGCCGGGCTTAGGGGCAGAAGCCAGACCACGAGGGCGGCGACGGGCGTGAAGACGGCGATGACGGCGAAGGAGGTGCGGTACAGGCTGGCGAAATGGGTCGCCAGGCCGCCCGGCGTGCGCTCGGCCGCCCAGAAGCGGGCCATGGCCGCCTCCAGCCAGCTGAAGCTGACGGTATGGGCCAGGCTGGTGACCGAAAAGGCCAGGGCGTAGCGGCCGAAATCCTCGGGGCTGAGCAGGCGGGTGAAGACGACGATGGTCAGGAAGCCGACCACGCCCTGAACGATCTGGGCCGGCAGATAGCCCCAGACGCCGCGCCAGAACATGCGTTTCTCGCTCACCTGACGGCGGTCCGGTCGCCCAGCAGAACGGGCACGGTGATCAGCAGGATCCACAGGTCCAGCCAGAAGGACTGGCGCTGGATATAGTCGATGTCCAGCTCGACTCTGCGGCGCACCTCGGCCTCGGTGTGGACCGGGCCGCGCGAGCCTTTGACGGCGGCCCAGCCGGTGATGCCGGGTTTGATGCGGTGACGATGGGCGTATTCGGCCACGAGAAGGGCGGATTCGGTCTCGCCGGTCTTCATGCCGATGGCGTGGGGCCGGGGACCGACCAGAGACATTTCGCCGGACAGGACGTTGAAGATCTGGGGCAGCTCATCCAGGCTGGTGGCGCGGATGAAGCGGCCGACGCGGGTGACGCGGTCGTCGTCGGCGGCCACCTGGCGGCTTGCGGTGGGGTCGGCGGCGGCATGGCGCATCGAGCGGAACTTCCACACCACGATGGTCTCCTGGTTGAAGCCGTGTCGCCGCTGGCGGAAGAAGATCGGCCCAGGACTGTCCAGACGCACCGCCAGGGCGATCAGCATCATCAGAGGCGCCGAGGCGATCAGGGCCACGCCGCCGATCACCAGATCCTGAAGCCGTTTGACGAAGGCCCGGCGCTCGTCGCTGGGCGTGCTGCCGAGCGGCGCCGGGCGGCCCCCGGCCAGCCGCTTCAGCGCATCGTCGCGGCCGGCTTCGGAATCGACCAGGATGGCCAAGGGCGTGGGGAGAGTCTCCAGCCGACGGGCCAAGTCGCGCCCGCGCGGCCCGGCCTCAGGGTCGATGGCCAGTACGATATGATCGACATAGGGCAGCATCCGGTGGCTCAGCAGGGCGTCGGCCCGGCCCAGCACGGGCACTCCGGCCAGCCGGCTGGGCGAACGCGCCAGCCGATCGTCGAACACGCCCAGGACGTTTAGGTCCCGCCGCTCCAGCGCGCGTTCGATCAGGGCCTGGGCGTTTCGGGTGGCTCCCACGATGACGATGTTGGGCGACAGGGCGCCCTGGCGGCGCCAGCGCCCGACCAGGATCAGCCACAGACCGTGCAGACCGGTCAGGGCCGCCGCCGCCGTCAGGCCCCAGGGGAGGACCGGACCCAGGCCGTCGCCTTGCAGCGCCCAGCCCACAGTCACGGCGGCCGCCATCGCCAGGGCCAAGGCCGCGAGCACCGCCGCCAGATGGACCAGGGGCGACCGCTCTGGCTCGAATCGATACAGGTCCAGGCCGCGCAGCAGGGCCAGAACCGTCGTCACTCCGACGGCCAGGGGCAGGACGGCGCCGACCGGCAGGATGCGCAGATCAATCGACTCCAGCGCCCACAGGACGACCGCAGCCAGGCCGACGGCGACCGTCACGTCGAGGGCGCGAAACCAGTGTGCGGCCAGGCGTACGCTGGAGCGACGGCGCGCGTTCAGCCAGACCTCGGGCCGGAACGGACCCCGCTGGGCGCGCGCCTCGCCCGCGTCGCCCGGCGGCGTCGCGGCGGCGGGCGCGGCGAGAGAGGAGGCGCAGTCAGGCATGGATATCCGTGGCGTCGTACAGTCGCCACCCTGCACGCTCGGCCCTCTATGTGACGTTAACATCGTCGTTTCGCGCGAAGCGGATTGCACGACGCATCAGGCTCCGCTATCGAGCCCTTCGCTGGAGACGTGGCCGAGTGGCTGAAGGCAACGGTTTGCTAAATCGTCGTACCCCGTAAGGGGTACCGAGGGTTCGAATCCCTCCGTCTCCGCCACCTCCTTGGAAGCATGAGTGAAACGGAAGCTCGCCCCGGAGCTGTTCGCCTGCGTGAAGTCGTCAACGCGCCGCTTCTAGGCGCGCCGCCTCCAGTTCATCGCGGGCTATGCTGAAGTCGGCCTGGAACTCGGGGTCGGCCTTCAGGGCGGAGACAAGGGCGGCGCCGACCAGGCGGCCGGCCTCGACGTCGCTGGCGTAGTGGACGCCGCAGATCATTCGGCTGTCGCCATAGGCCAGGCCGCGGGCCAGGACGGCGTCGGCGCGGTCCGGCGCCATTTCAGCCAGGACCAGGGCCCAGGCCCAGCCCAGGGCGGCGTGGCCGGAAGGATAGGAGCCGCTGTTCGCCAGCCAGGGCTCGGGCGGGAAACAGGTTTCGGCCGGTTCCGTGACGAAGGGACGTGGGCGGAAGAAGCCGCGTTTGGCGGGGGTCTGGACGATCTCAAGGTCCCCCAGCATCCGGCCCAGGAGCCGGGTCAGGGTCGGCATGCGCGCGGGCTCGAACCGAATGCCGAGCGCCTCGTCAAAGACCCGAGGCGCGGTCGGCGTCTCGATCTCATTGTCGGCGCGGGCCTGATCCCAGCGGGGCGTGTCCTTCAAGGCGCGGGTGGCGCGGTACCGGTCGACGTCATCCTGATCGCGCAGCGACCCGGCCTCCGGCGGGGGCGGCAGGAAACGGGAGGCGTCAGGGGCCGCGCCTGCGGTCAGATAGCCCTTCGGGTGATCGCGGAAGCCGGTCCAGAAGGTCGGGGCGGGAGAGGGGCTGGAGGCGCATCCGGCCAGCACGATCAACGGGGCGAGCGCCAGGGCCGCCGCGACGGCGCGGCCGCGCAGGGACAGGATTCGAATCATGAAATCAACTCTGGACGGGATCAGGCCGGTTGGGCCCCGGGGCGGCCATCCTCGACGACCCAGCGATTCAGGGTGGAGATCGACGCCTTGGGATCGCGCACGTCGCTGATCGCCTGATAGCGGGTGATCATCCGCTCCGGGGTGACGTCCATCGCCATATAGCCGCGCACGCGGCTTTCGAAGAAGCGGATGTGCGGATTGGCCGGCATGGCCGCCATCAGCCCCTCATAGGGCGGGCCGCCGGAGGTGATGGAGGTGCCCACAAACTCGGTCGCCACCACCGGCGAGGTCTCGTCGCGGCTGTCCAGCAGGACGTCATTGGTCCAGAAGGAGTGATAGTCGCCGGACAGAACCACGGGATTGCGCGGCTTCAGCTGATGCAGGGCCTGGGTCATGCGGTCGCGGGCGGCGGGGAAGCCGTCCCAGGTGTCGGTCCAGTAGCGGGTCTCGCCATTGGGGTTTTCGAACCGCAGCCCGGCCATGACAAGGTCCTGGCCCAGGATGGTCCAGCGCGCGTCGCCGCCCGCCAGACCGTCGTACAGCCAGCGTTCCTGTTCGAAACCCAGGAAGGTGCGTGACGGGTCGGCGCGGTCCAGGCAGAGGCTGTCGGGGACGATCTGCCCCTTGGCCCCGCCTTCGTCGACGCAGGCCCCGCGCGACCGATACTGGCGTCCGTCCAGCATGAAGAACTCGGCCAAACGGCCGTAGCGGACGCGCTTGTGAATGGGCATCTGAAGCCGGCGGTCCAGCCGCGTGCGGCGGATCGGCATAGCTTCATAGAAGGCCTGATAGCCGGCGGCGCGGCGGCGCAGGAAGTCGTCGGGCCGCCCGCCCTCGTCGGGCCAGACGCCGGAATAGTTGTTCAGCACCTCATGGTCGTCCCAGGTCACCAGACAGGGAGCGGCGGCGTGAAGACTTTGAAGGTCCGGATCGGTGCGGTGCAGGGCGTAGCGGTTGCGATAGCCGGCCAGGGTGGTGGCGTCCTCAAAGCCGTAGTGTCGCACCACATTGGCCGCTCGCGCGCCGGTGCGGGTGTATTCATAGATATAGTCGCCGAGGAACAGGGTCAGGTCCGGCGCCTCGTCGGCCATATGGCCATAGGCGCTGAAATAGCCGACCTCCCAGTTCGAACAGGAGGCCACGGCCAGTTTCAGCCGGTCCACCTCGGCGTGGGGCGCCGGCGCCGTACGCGCCAGACCGACGGGGCTGCGCTGACCGGCGGCGGTGAAACGGTACCAATAGGGGCGGCCGGGAAGCAGGCCCTGGACTTCGACATGGACCGAATGGGCCTCGGCGGGCTGGGCCGTGGTTCGGCCAGCAGCGACGATGCGGTTGAAACCTTCGTCGGCGGCGACCTCCCAAAGAACCTCCATCGGCTCGCCGAGACCGCCCCTGCCGTCCGGCGCTATGGGATCGGCGGCCAGGCGGGTCCACAGAACGAAGCCGTCCGGCCAAGGGTCGCCGCTGGCGATGCCCAGGGGGAACAGATCGGCGGCGCCCGCCTGGACCCGGCCGAACCGGAGGACGACCGGCGCGGCGACCAGCCCCCCGATCAGGGCGCGGCGCGACAGTCGATTGTTCAGGCCGATCATCGCCCGGCCTCTTCGGCGCCGGGGCCGAAGCGGGCGCGGAAATCTTCCAGGCGGATGACGAAGTCGTCGGCGGCGACAAAGGCTTCGTCGGTCATCTGGGGCTGTTCATTGGGCTTGTAGCGACGGGCGTATTCGGCCTGGTCGGACGCATAGACCCCATAATAGGTCGAATAGGTGCGGACTCGCACGGTCGGGACATCGCCGCCCATGTCGAAGATCATCAGCCGCAGCCAGCCGTCGCCGATCCCCGGCGCGCGGCCCAGCGCCAGGCCGGCGTCGAGCGCCGCCTGATTGCGGTCCTGATAGTCGGACAGAAGCTGATAGACGGCGCCGCCCTGTCGATTCAGGTCGGTACGGAAGGCCTGGCCGTTATGATGGCCGCTCAGCACCATGAAGATCTGCGGATTGCGGCTGATCAGCTTGTCCCACACGCCCTGGGCGCTGTTGTCGAAGGGATCGAGGGCGTTCAGATCGACCACCGGATGGGCGCGGCGCTGGCCGGTCTTGTCGATGAAGTCGTGGGTGGTGATCAGGGTCGGCAGGCCGGGGTGGGCG
Organism: Brevundimonas sp. GW456-12-10-14-LB3; assembly: GCF_059424365.1. Lineage (NCBI taxonomy): Bacteria > Pseudomonadati > Pseudomonadota > Alphaproteobacteria > Caulobacterales > Caulobacteraceae > Brevundimonas > Brevundimonas sp. GW456-12-10-14-LB3. Next base: position 29,813 of record NZ_JBWKZJ010000003.1, on the reverse strand, counting down.
TGGATGACCGTCTCCGCCCATTTCAGGCTGGCGTCGGACGGCGCCATCTGCAGGCCGATGTGCAGGAAGCGATAGCCGCCCGCCTCGAAGACCTGGGCGCTGTCGGCGCCGTCGTCATGAGAGGCCACATACCAGGGCCGGTCCTTGAAATATTTCGAGGTCGCGCCGAAAGCCTGGGTGAAGGCGGTCAGGCCGCCGATGTGGATCATGCCCAGACGACGCAGGTCGCCCGGCGGCGCCGTCAGATCCTGGGGCCACTGCTCGTCCCACCATTGGCCGTCATAGTCGTGGTTGCCTGACACGACAGAGAAGGGCAGGACGCCGTCGATCCGGTCGTAGGCGGCGATGGCCGCCGGGATTTCGACATTCCGCACGCCGTCCGCCCAGGCCGCGACGCCCGCGCCTGCCGGCGCTGGGCGAGGGCGGAAGCCCCGGGCCGCATGGTCCGGGTCGATGTCGATGATCGGGTGCTGCCAGACATCGCCCACGGCGGTCGCGAAGACGATGTCGCCGCCGCGCGACACAGAGTTGTCAGCGACGAATTGAAGCTGCTGATCCATCAGGTCGCGGGCGTCGAAGGCGAAGCCCTCCGCGCGCTGATGGGTGAAGTCGACGTAGTTCTGAGTGTCGGGAATGACGGCGATGGTGAACCGCTTCGGCGCCGGTTCGGCCATGACGGCTCCAGCGGCCAAGGCAGTCAAGGCGGCGAGGGCGGCGGCGGTCCCGCGCAGACGTGTCCAAGGGAATTGCAAGGCGTGTCTCTCCCAACGAAGAAGGGCGGGCTTCGGCCGACCCACCGAAGCCCGCAAGGCGTCAGTACCGATAGCTCAGGCGCACGCCCCAGGTGCGGGGCGGGTTGGGCGAACCGGTCGAGGCCGAGATGAAGCGATTGCGCGACTCCTCGGAATAGTCGTCCGTCAGATTGTTCACATAGACGCCCAGGGCGTAGTTCCCGTCCATCGGCCGCACCGTCAGGCCGGCGTTGACCAGCCAGAAGGAGTCGATGATCGAGTTGGCCGAGGTGCTGAACTTCTCGTCACGGAAGGCGTAGTTGGTCTGGGCCTCCACGCCCCAGTCGCCCATCCGCCAATCATAGGCGATCGAACCCTTGTAGTCCCATTTGGGGAAGGGCAGGCGTTCGCCCGCCCGGTCGCTGTAGACGATGGTGTTGTACTCGCCCGTCACCTTGTCGCGCGCCGCCTCGGTGGCGGTGGCGTTGACGAAGAAGAACTCGTCGTATTCGCCGTACTTGTAGGCGAGGGCCTGGGTGACGGTCAGATTGGGGAGGGGACGCCAGACGGCCTCGATCTCTGCGCCCTGGATGTGGGACTTGGGCACGTTGATCATACGGCCCACGCGGCCCGTGCGGGTGTAGAGGATGCCCTGCAGCTGCTGATCGCGATAGTCGTAGTAGAAGGCGGCGGCGTTGAACTGAAGCTTGCGCTGGAAGAAGCTGGACTTCAGCCCGGTCTCATAGGCGATCAGCTCCTCGAACTTGAAGGGTTCCAACTGGTCCGGCAGGCCGCTGTTGTAAGTGGTGAAACCGCCCGACTTCACGCCACGCGAAACATTGGCGTAGGTCAGTATGTCGTCGCTGAGGGTGTATTCGACGCCCAGTTTGCCGGTCCACTCGCCCATCTCTTGCGACTTGGAGGTGGTGGCCCGGACGGACGGGGTGGGGGCCAGGACCTCGGTCTTGAAGTTGTTCAGTTCGCGGGTTTCATCCTCATAGCGCAGGCCGCCGACCAGGGTCAGGCGGTCGGTCAGGCGATAGTCCACATTGCCGAATACGCCGGTGGTCTCGACCTTCTGGCCGTAGGTGGTGCTCATCCAGAAGGCCAGGCTCTTGGCTTCGGAGAAGTCCGAATAGAAGCCGCCGTCCACGGATTCATTGGCGTGATAAACGCCGGCCAGCCATTGGATCCGACCGCCGGCCGGCGAGGCCAGGCGGACCTCCTGGGACGAGGTGTCGATGTCGTTGAAGAAGAAGGTGCCCGCCTCGTTCGACGCCGTGGCGTCCCAGTCGTTGAACTCCTTGCGGTCGAAGGTCTCATAGCTGGCGATGGCGGTCAGGGTTGCCCAGTTCAGATCCTGGTTCAGCCGCAGGCTGACGCCCTTGCCCTCATTGTCCCGGAAGGGCTTGGCGTTGGGCGAGGCGCCGATCAACTGGGCGAAATAGGGCGAGATGCCCCAGCCGGTGATGCGGTGATCGGTGTCGATCGGATAGACCCGCCCGCCGCCGGCGGTGAAGGGGGTGGTGATCAGACGCAGGCCCCGCCCGTCGGACTCGTCGCGGCTGTAGTGCAGGTTCAGATCGACGTCGGTCTGGGCCGAGGGACGCCAGGTCAGGCGCAGGCGCGCGGCCTTGGTGTCCTTGTCGCCCAGGCTCTCGCCGGTGTCGCGATTGTACTGCCAGGCTCCGCCCGATTCAGCCGCGACCGAAAGGCGGGCGGTCAGGGTGTCGACGACGGGGCCGGAGACATAGGCTTCCATCTTGGCCGCGTCATAGCTGCCGTAGCTCAGGTTCAGACCTGCGGCGACGTGATCGGTCGGGGCGTTGGTGATGACGCTGACCGCGCCGCCCGTCGTGTTGCGGCCGTAGAGCGTGCCCTGCGGGCCGCGCAGCGCCTCGATGCGGGCGATGTCGTACAGCAGACCCTGGGTCATCACGCCGTAGGGATAGGCGACTTCGTCCACATAGATGCCGACGGTCGAGGTGTTGTTGGCGGCGTAGTCGGTGAGGCCGACGCCGCGGATGCGGAACTGGGGCTGGCCGCCGCCCAGCTGGCTGTCCACCTCCAGGCTGGGCACGGTGTTCTCCAGATCGTTCACGGTCTGGATGTTGCGGTCGTCCAGCGTTTCGCCGGACACCACGGTCAGGGCCAGGGCGACCTTCTGCGACGATTCGGAGCGACGCTGGGCCGTGACGATGACGTCATCGACCGAAGCCGTTTGAGAGGCGGTTTGGGTTTGGGCGGAGGCGGGCAGGGCCGCCGCCGTGAGGACGGCGACCGAGGCGCCGAGAAGAAGACGTTGCATGTTGACCATCCATCGGGCGACGCGCGGGGCCCCCACCCTCGCGTGTCGATGTGTTGCTGAAGGTCGTCGAACAGCCGTTTGGTCGCCTCCTGATCGAAGCGGGCCCTGACCCTGGGGAGAAGTCCGGCCGCATCGTCGCGTGGAAAAACAACTGTTCGACAACGATGCGGCATTAGATTGCGCGCGCAATGCTTTTATGAAGCTTGTTAGAACTGTTCTTGTCAGCGGTAGTCAGGGCTGGGCGTGCACGACGATAACGTGTGTTCTGTCACGTGCGACGCGCAACCAACCGGGTTGCGGCCGCCTTGAGCGCCGCCTCGTCGAGGGGCTCTCCGGTCGCCCGAGCGGTCAGGGCGGCGGCCTTGATCCAGAGGGCGAACCGCGTCGCCGCCAGCCGATTGAGATCGAAGTCGGCGGGCCAGACGCCGGCCTGATTGTAATAGGTGCCTCCGCCTTCCGGGCCGCGCAGCAACATGGCCAGGTCACGCAGCGCGGGGTCGCGCCGCGCCTCCATGCACACGCCCGCGATCAGCCTGGCGTATCGGACGTAGAAGCCCTCTGCCCTGGGCGCGATGGCGACTGTCGGCGCCATGAGCCGCGCCCAACGCTCCAAATCCGCCGACGCCGGGTCGCCTTCTGGACGCTGACCGGCCAGATACAGCGGCATGTCACGAAAGACGCTGTGCCAGACCGCATCCAGGACGAAGCGGCGCATGTCGGGCCAGTGATAGGCGATGGTCGAGGTCGAGGTCCCCGCCACGGCGCTGACGGACCGGTTGGTCAGGGCGCCCAGACCCCGCTCCAGTATCTGATCCGCCGCGATATGCAGAAGCTTCAGCTTCATCGAATCCGGTTCCAGTCCGGCCGCCGGCGCCTGGGGTATGATCAGGGTTTCCCTGTGCCAGAGGGTCGCGGCCGCCGGCCTTTCAGTCTCGCCGAAGGCGCGGTCGACGAGGCCGCCCAGACCTTCGGACGCGATCACCTCATAGTCTGCGCGTTCACCCAGGGCTCCGGCGTAGAACTGCTCCATCGTGGTCCAGGCCACGATGATGGGGGCGAAGTCGACCAGCCGGGGATCAGACGCCAGATAGTCGGCCCACGCCGTTTCCCGCATCGCGGCCCAGCGCCGAATGAGATCGCGACGCTCGGCGCAGGCGTCTCCGTCGATCAACAGCGCCTCCCAGATCCGCGCGAAACCGGCGCTGTCGGAGGCGCGCAGGCGCAGATAGTGCCGCAACAAGGCCAGAAGGGCGTCTCGGCTGGGCGGCAGGCCGGCGACGGGGGCGAAGAAGGCGGCGTGAAAGGCCGCGTCCTGCCGCAGCGCCTCTTCTCCCACCGCCTGGATCAGCCCGGCCTTCGATCCGAAGAGGTTGACGATGACCGTCGTGCTCTTGCCGACAGCGTGGGCGAGGTCGCGCATCGTGAGGCTGTCGAGCCCGTTGGCCGCCGCCTGGGCGATGGCGGCCTCGATGATCTGAAGGGCGTCGGCGGCCCGGCCGGGCGCTTGGACTTGAGACATAGGTTTCAATGAAGTCTCGAGGATGAGCTGTCGAGTGCGCGGCGCGACGTTCGGGGAAGACGGCCTTGTCTTCAGCGACGAAGCGTCGCGGACCGAGCGCGGCTTAATCTCGGATTGTGTAGCGGAGATGATGGCGGCGGCGACAGCCTTTCCGCCCAGGGCCGCGCTCCCTCGATGATCTGATGAAACCAAATTCCTCGACGGAGGATTGGGCTCGGACAGACGAAGGCTGGACGAGGAGATTGAAGGTCGATGATCGCCGCCACAGGGTCGGAGCGCCCCGCCCATAATCCACTCCACGCCATACTGCTGTGTTTTCCGATCGCCCTGTTCACCTCGGCCCTGATCAGCGACATCGCCTATCTGCGGACCGCCGAGATGCAGTGGTCGAATTTTTCGGCCTGGCTGATTGTCGGCGCCCTGGTTTTCGGCGGCGTCGCAGGACTGTGGGCGATCGTCCAACTGGTTCTGGCCTGGCGCGCCCCTCAGCGGCTGGCGACCCTGATCTATGTGGTCGCCCTGGCCTTGGCTTGGCTCTGCGGCCTGATCAACGCCTTCAAGCACAGCCAGGACGCATGGAGCTCGGTCGGGGCCATGGGCCTGACCCTGTCTGTCCTGTCCACCCTCTTCGTCCTTGTCGCAGGGTGGTTCGCCTATAGCGCCGCGCCGGTTCGGGGGATTGCACGATGATCAGACACCTTCTCGGCGCGACCGCCGTGCTCCTGGCCCTGACGGCTTGCAGTCGCAGCGATCCCAACCTCAGACAGACCGGTCCCAATCCCGATCTACCGGCCCAGAACCAGACCCTGGTTCCACCGATGAAGATCGCCGAGCCGGTGGGCTGGAACGGCGACCGGCCCGCCGTGCCCGCTGGCTTCGCCATCACGCCCCTGGCGACCGACCTGAAGATTCCGCGCCAGATTCTTGTTCTGCCGAACGGGGACATTCTGGTGGCGGAAGGGTCGGGCGGCCATGCGCCCAAGCTGCGTCCCAAGGACGTCATCGCCGGCCTCATCAAGGCCAAGGGCAAGAGCAGCGTGAAGGGCGGGGATCGGATCACCCTGCTGCGCGACGCCGACGCAGACGGACAGGCCGAGCTCCGCACGACCTTCATCGACAATCTGGACGCGCCCTACGGCCTGGCCTTCGTGGACGGCGCCCTCTACGTGGCCGAGCAGGGCGCCCTGCTGCGCTTTCCCTATCAGCCTGGACAGACGCGGATCACAGCGCCCGGCGCGGTCCTGACCGAGCTTCCCTCGGCCATCAACCACCATTGGACCAAGTCACTGACCTCCAGCGCCGACGGCCAGACCCTTTACGTCGGCATCGGATCCAACAGCAATGTCGGCGAGCGCGGCATGGCGGTGGAGCAGGACCGCGCCGTGGTCTGGGCGATCGACCGGCAGACCGGCGCCCACCGCATCCTCGCCAGCGGCATCCGCAATCCGACGGCCCTGGCGATTGAGCCGACCACCAGCGCTCTCTGGGCCGTGGTCAATGAGCGCGACGAATTGGGCCCGCAACTGGCTCCCGACTATTTGACCTCGGTGCGGCCCGGCGCCTTCTACGGCTGGCCCTACAGCTATTGGGGGCAGAACGTCGATCCGCGCGCCCATCCGCAGCGGCCGGACAAGGTGGCCGAGGCGGTCAAGCCCGACTACGCCCTGGGCTCCCATGTCGCGGCCCTTGGCCTGAGCTTCGCCACCAACGGTGGTTTCGGCGGCGCCTTCAGCCAGGGCGCCTTCATCGGCGAGCACGGCAGTTGGAACCGCCAGGACCTGTCCGGCTATAAGGTGAGCTGGGTGCCGTTCAACGCCGGTCGTCCGGCGGGCCAGCCCGTCGATTTCGTCACGGGCTTCATCAAGGACGGCAAGGCGAGGGGACGGCCGGTCGGCGTCACCTTCGACCCTCAACGTCGCATCCTGCTGATCGCCGACGATCTGTCGAACACCGTCTGGCGGGTCGCGCCGCAATAAGGCGGAGACGGTCGGCGGGGTTCAGGCCGCCGCCGACTGATCCGGTCCGAGGTGCGCCTCCACCAGGGCGCGCACGCGGGCGAAGGCGGCTGTGGCGCCGGCCGTTGCCCGATCCTCTTGAGCCTGCGTCATCTCCGCCGCGTCCAGGGCGGCGGTGAAGCTGCGCCAGTGGTTGGCGCGACCGTCCGGAGAGGCGGCCAGATGCCGGGCGCCGAACGCCTCTGACAAGCCCAGGCCGGCCGCCGCCTTCAGCAAAAACGCTGCGCCCAGGTTCGATCCCTCCGCCACATACAGCCAGCCCAGCGCCGTGGGAATGTCGGCGATCTGATCCTCAAATACGGGGCTGTCAGACTCGACGCCGGGTTCGGCCTCCAGGTCGCCAAGGTCTGCGATCACCGCGTCATACCTTCGCCGCGCGGCCAGATCCGGGATCAGGGCCGTCAGAGCCTCGTTCTTATAGAGGGCCGCCACGTCGCGATGGAATATCTGCTGAATTCGCAGAAACTCCGCATATCGCGCGCGACTTTCGAAGGGGCGGGCGGCCATGACGGCTTCGTCCAGGCCCTGATGCACGCCTTGCGTCGCCGCCTTCAGTCTTTTGGCTCGGCTTGTCTCAGTTTCGATCATCAGCAGCTGCCATCCAGGCGTGGGTCTGAGAGTGGTTGCGCGGGCCGATCGCTGTTTTCGATTGAGCCTCAGTCACGGATGAAGTGCGGGACAAAGCGTGAGGTGTCGCGGGTGATCCGGCCCGCGTCCTCGCGCAGGCTCATGCCCGCCGGCTCGTCGCCGACCACCCAGGAGCCGACGATGACGTGGGCGTCGTCGAACCGGGGGGTGTCGTGCAGGGCCTGACGGATGAAACGGCCCTGGCCGTAGCCGCCGTCCACGACTGCTTCCGCGCTGACGCCCCGGTCGATCAGTTCGACATTGGCGCCCTCGCGCGAGAACAGGGGCTTGCGGACGTAGGAATTCCCGAGAGTAGCCTGCCCCGGATCGCCCTCGAAATAGGCCTCCAGCAGATTGGGGTGGCCTTTGTGGCGTTCCCAAAGCAGGGGCAGGATGGCCTTGTTGGACAGGATGCTCTTCCAGGCGGGTTCAAGCACCCGGACATCGGCGGTCGGCAGGGGGGCGGCGTAGTCGTCGCGCAGCATCTGCTCCCAGGGATAGAGCTTGAACATCGCCTGGATGATCCAGTTCTCGTGGTCGACGAACCGGCCGTCGGCGTTCAGGCCGATCTGGTCGATGGCGACGAACTGGGGCTCAAGCCCGGCCTGCTGGGCCAGGTCTTCGAGGAAGCGCACCGTCTGGCGGTCTTCCACAAAGTCGGCGTCGGAACTGAAGTGGACGAAGCCGCCGTTCGGGAAAATGGTGCGGAACCGCGTGATCAGCTTTTCACTGAGGCTGTTGAACTGGTCGGCGTCGGCGGGCAGGACGCCGGCCCGGATCTGATCCTCCAGCCACAGCCACTGGAAGGCGGCCGTCTCGTAGACGCTCGTCGGGGTGTCGGCGTTGTACTCGTAGAGCTTGGCCGGACCCCGGCCGTCGTAGGCGAAGTCGAAGCGGCCGTAGAGGGACGGATCCCCGCGCGTCCAGCTGGCGGCCACATAGTCCCGCATGGGCTCGGGGATATCCAACTGCTCCATCAGCCGCTCGGACTGGACCGCCTCCTCCACCAGCTCCAGGCAGAGGCCGTGCAGTTCGGCGGTAGGCGCCTCGATCCCGTCCTCGACCTCTTCCATGGAGAAGGCGTAGGCCGCCGTCTCGTCCCAGTAGATCTCGCCGTTGATGTGGCGCCAGGTGAAGCCCAGGCGCTCGGCCGTGGCTTCCCAGTCGGGACGGGGATCGAAGCGCAGACGCTCCATGGATCAGGCCGGGTCCTTGTCGGGCGTGGCCACGCCAGGGGTGGATTGGCCGATGCGGGGGGTGACCACGGTCACTTCCGGCTGGCTGAGGCGGGCCAAAACGTCGTCGGCCGACGAATGACCGGGCAGGATGCCGGCCTCGCGCAGCTTGGCGTCCAGATCGGCGCCGGTGCGGCGATCTTCCAGGGCCTGGCTGGCGTTCAGCTTTTCTTCCTGGATGGCCTGGCGCTGCTTGATCCGTTGCAGGCTGTCCGCCGCCGAGCCGATGCGCGAATGGGCGCCGGCCGAGTTCAGGGCGACCGAGGTCTGGGCTCGCTGGACTGAGTCATTGACCTTGACGATGTCGATCTCGCGACGGAGCGTCTCGATCTTCTGGTCGGTGGCGGCGATGGCCGTGCGCAGACGCGTCTCTGCCGTCTTCATGTCCTCGATCAACGGGCCGCGGCTGTTTATCTCGACCTCCAGCTCGGCGATGCGGGCGGCGACCTCGCGGGCCAGATCGGTCTTCCCCTGAGCCAGGGCGGTGCGGGCCGAGCTTTCGTACTTGGCGATCTGGTCGCGGAAGCTGGCCATCTCGTTTTCGGCCATGCGGCGGCGCGCCACCAGGCCGGCCAGGTCGTCGCGCGCCTTGCCCTGGGCGTTGTCGGCGTCGCGGATTTCCTGATCGAGGATCTTCAGGGCGTTGGCGTCGACGACGCCCTGGGCCGCGTCATGGGCCGTGCCGCGGAACAGGGCGGAGAGTTTTCTGAGCATGGACATGGTCTGGCTTCCGGATCAGGCGGCGTCGGCGCCGAAGGTTTCGCGCAGTTCGGTGGCGTCGATCGCATTCTCAGCCAGGGTGCGCAGTTCGATCAGTATGGTCTGGAGCGTCGTCTTGCACGACAGTTCGCCCATCAACTCATACACGTCTTCGCCGCCGACGTTGGTGATGGCGAAGTTCGACAGGGGCACCACCCGCTGGGCCTTCAGGAGAAACTCGTTGAAGGCATGGCGATCGGTCTGTTCCGACACCGGCCACAGCAGGACCGAGCAGACGATCTGGGCGCCCCCGACGCTGAGATAGACCGGCAGGTCGCCGTATTCATGCATGGTGGCCAGCAGTACGGGGTCCGCCCCCTCCAGCACGCGCAGGGTCATTTCGCCCTCGCGCACCAGGGGGGACTGGTCCAGCGCCGCCTTGATGGCGGGCACGGTCCAGGGGGTTTCGATCACGGCGTCCATAGGGTGGTCGTCTCCAGGGGTGATGGGGTCAGAAGTGGGGATCCGGCGGCGCCCGGCAAGCTCCGGGCCGCGGGTGGAGTCCGTGACGATGGCGCGGACGGCGGCCTTGACGTCGTCGCGCGCGGCCTCCGGCACCCAGAGCTCCAGCTTGACGAGGCCCGCTTCCCGGCGCGCCTGTCGCCACGCGCGAATGCGGTCGTTGGCGGCGGAAGAGTGCGGGGCGCGGTTGGGCATGGCGTTACATGAAACGTGTAACATGAACGCTTGACATGATGCAAGATCGGGCTGAAGTTGCGCGTATGAACCGCTTCGTTCCGTCGCTCTTGCGTCCGAGGCTCGCCCTTGGCGTCCATGGGGCCTAGATAGTCGCCATGTTCAAGAAACTCTTCGGATCGTCGAACAAGGCTGAGCCCGCGTCGAAGCTGGCGGCGGTGCGCAACATCACCGTGGGTCGAACCGTGTCGCTGGACCCGTTGGCCTGGCGGCGGCTGGGCGAAGAGACCCGTTTCGCCCTGGACCGCGACGTGCTCGACATTTCGGCCCAGGGGCTGATCAGCCTGGAAAGCGGCCAGTTCGTCCATCGCTTCTACACCGACGACCACGTCATGCTTCAGGCCATGAGCGACGACGAGGCGGGGCTGGAGAACTATGACTTCAGTCTGTTTGTGCCCTGGACCTCGGCCTATCCGCCGGGAGAGCGGGAACGGCGGGTCTGGCGCGACCGGCTGTCGGCGCCGGTCTTCCACGGGGCGGCCGAGGACCTGCCCGACTATCCGCGGTTCTGGTTCTCCGAGAGCGACGCGATCCAGCCGCCGGTCACCCTGTGGGAGACCATCTGGGACGACCGCGCCGCGACGAAGCCCTACGCCAAGATCTTCCAGACCTGCATGCTTTATACACGCGAACTGGCGGGCGGGCGCGAACTGATGATCGCCCTGGAGCAGCAGCCCGAGGGCGGCGAGACGACGCACGAGATCATGATCGGCATTCCGCTGGAAATGGCCGAATTCCGCGCCTGAGGGCGTGTTTAAAGAGGGGAAGACCGAATGTTCGACTGGTTCCTGTTTCAGCAAGGTGCGATCGCCTTTCTGATCGCCTTCGCCGTAGCGGGCGGCTTCACCCTGGCGTTCAAGCTGCTCTACCAGTGGGTCACGCCGTACCACGAGCATACGCTGATCCGGCAGGGCAATACGGCCGCCGCCATTGCGTTGGGTGGCGCCCTGATCGGCTATGTCCTGCCGCTGGCCTCGGCCCTGTCCCATACGGTCAGCCTGGCCGAGTTCGCCGCCTGGGCCCTGCTGGCCGGGGTGATCCAGATCGTGGTCTTCGTCACCATCAGCCGCCTGGCCTTCCGCAATCTGGTGGCCCGGATCGAGGCGGGCGAGATCGCGGCGGCTGTCTATCTGGCCTCCATCTCGATCTGTGTCGGCCTGCTAAACGCCGCCTGCATGACCTCGTGACCGCCATGACCGACCACAACAATGGATCGGGCGATCTGCCCCAGACAAGGACGATGCGACGGCTGAAGCGGTCGCGTGTCCTGCACATCGGAAGCCTGATGGCCACGGCCGGCTTTACGCTGGCGGCCTGCGATTCTCCGGACGTTCCAGCCCCGCGGGCCGAGGCCGAGCCGGCGCTGGTCTATGCCTCGCTGGATGAGTGTCGGACCGCCGACGTCATACCCGACGCCCAGTGCGACGCTGCCCTGGCCAAGGCGCAGGAGGATGCGGCGCGGACTGCTCCACGCTACGCCACGCGCGAGGAGTGCGAGGGCCAATGGGGCCCATCGCAGTGCCAGCCGAACAATCAGGGCGGGGGATCCTTCTTCACCCCGCTGCTGGCCGGCTTCGTCATCGGCCAGATGCTGGACGGCGGGCGATACTATGGCGGGGGTCCGCTGTATCGGGATCGCGAGGACCGCTATGTGAACGGATACGGCGGCGGCTATGCCTATCGCGACTACCGGACCGGTCGGATGGTGACGACGCGCGACAACGGAGATGTCGTGAAGCAGGCGCCGACGCGGGTACAGAGCCGGACCACGGTCGTCTCGCGCGGCGGCTTCGGCGGCGGGGGGCGCAGTTTCGGCGGCTGAACTCGTCCCTTCGCCAGAATCGGACGACGGCCCGCAGGTTGCGCCTGCGGGCCGTTTTGCTTGTGTGAGAAGGTCGAACGCGACAGGGCCGTGAAGTTTGAATGAAAAGGCCTGTCACACATTGAGGGGGCCTGAGAGCCCGTCGTTGAAGCGCCTAGAACTCACTGGGGGCTACTCACATGAAGAACCGAATTCTGGGCACGACGGCCTTCGCCGTGGTCGCTGCAACGCCGTTCGTCGCCTTGGCGCAGACCGCCGAACCGGCCGCCGTCGCGAGCCAGGCCACAGCCACTCTGGACGAGATCGTCGTCACCGGCTCCTATCGCCGCAGCCTTGAAGAGGCGGTCGACATCAAGCGCAAGACGGTCGGCTTCTCGGACTCCATCGTCGCCACCGACGTCGCCAACTTCCCCGAACAGAACCTAGCCGAGGCGCTGCAGCGCATCCCAGGTGTCACCATCGAACGCAACCGCGGCCTGGGCCAGCGCGTCAACGTGCGCGGCCTGCCCAGCGATTTCACCTTCGTCAGCATCAACGGCCTGGCCACCGCCTCGGGCAGCGGCGGTCGTGACGTCGAGTTCGACATCTTCGCCTCGGAAATCATCCAGCAGGTGACGGTCCAGAAGTCGCCGCGCGCCGCCGATGAAGAAGGCGGCATCGCCGGTTCGGTCAATATCTCGACCGCCCGTCCGTTCGATTACGCCGGTCGCCGGGTCGTCGGTTCGGTGGAGGGCGCCTACAACTCCATCTCCGAAGAGATCGATCCCAAGATCGCCTTCCTGGCCAGCGACACCTGGGGCGACTTCGGGGCCCTGGTGTCCTTCTCGACGGCCCGCCGCACCAACCGCACCGACTCGGAATCGGGCATCAACTTCCGCCCGATGTCGCGCTTCCTGGCGACCTCGACCGGCACCCGGGGGACCCAGGCGGCGGCGGTTCTGCTGCGAGACGCCGGCATCGCCATTCCGAACCGGTCCGACACCAATGTCACCAACCGGATCATCTTCCAGGACAAGGTCGGCGACCGCGCCTATCTGAACACCCAGGATCAGTGGGGCGGCACCGTCTCTCTGCAGTATCGCCCGTCGTCGAACTTCAGCCTGGCCTTCGACGCCATGATCGGCAGCTACGACACGACCGAGGACGAGTATGATGCGGCGGCCTATTCGGCCTCCAGCCGCTCGACCCTGGAGACGATCCACGAATATGACGCCACAACCCTGGCCGACTACGGCATGGTGGTGCTGCGCGACGTCTCCTACACCGCGACCCAGCACGAGATGCTCAGCAAGGAGCGCATCAACGAAACCGACTACCAGCAGTTTGGAACCGAACTGAACTGGAGCGGGGACAGCTGGAAACTGCACGCCATCGCCGGCTATTCCGGCGCCGAGAAGACCCTGGACTACGCCAACCTGAAGCACGTGGCCTATGCGCCGTCGCGGACGCGCTGGACGGCCGAAGGCGGCGAGACGATCCAGAGCGCCAACCCGGCCTCGATCGACATGTACAACTCGCCTTCGCGCTATCTGTTCGAGGCCTATGAGACCACCTACGAAGAGATCAACGACGACAAGTACGCCGCCCAGATCGACTTCACCCAGTACGTCGACTTCAGCTTCTTCCCGGCGCTGAAAAGCGTCCAGGTCGGCGCGCGCTATACGGACAAGTCCAAGGAGCGCCAGTACGGTTCGCTGAACATCCAGGGCTCCGGTGCAGGCAAGGTCGACTATGTGGGGCGCCCGATGTCGCAGAGCGAACTGACGCCGATCGGCGATCTGGTGCCCGGCGGCGACTACAGCATCCGCGACCTGAACTGGAGCCAGGTCTCGAACGACTACGCCCGTCGCACCTTCCGCTATGACGGCTTCTTCACTCCCTTCAACGTCGGCGACTACTACGAGGTGACGGAAGAGGTTCTGGCCGCCTACGCCATGGCTGACCTGGAGTTCGACCTGGGGCCGGTGCCGGTCGCCGTCAACGGCGGCGCCCGCTACATCGACACCTCGATCACCTCTTCGGGCTATCACCAGATTCAAACGCCGACCGGCGGCACCACCTATACGCCGGAGCCGGTGTCCAGCGACGGCAGCTACGACAAGGTCCTGCCCAGCCTGAACATCACTGCCGACCTGACCGACAGCCTGATCTTCCGCGCCGCAGCATCCGAGACCCTGATCCGTCCGGCCCTGACGGACCTGGCCTACAAGCGCACGGCCAGCTGGAACTCGTTCCGCTTCACCGACGGCAACCCCAACCTGAAGCCGACCTACGCCAAACAGTGGGAAGCCGGTCTGGAACAGTATCTGGGCGACGGCGGCCTGCTGGCGGTCTCCTACTTCTGGAAGGAGATCGAGGGCGTGGTGCGTCAGGCCCTGACGGGCACGGTGCCGAACGTCACCAAGTACAACGCCAACGGCTCGATCGACGGCGTCTACACCTTCGACGTCTATCAGCCGATCAACGAGCCCGGCTCCTACGAGGTCAGCGGCGTGGAGCTGGTCGCCGTCGTGCCCTTCGGCCAGTTCTTCTCACCGCTGGAAGGCTTCGGGATCAACGCCAACTACACGGTGCTGGACAGCTCGCTGACCGGCTCGTCGACCCTGGGCATCCCGACGCCGCCCATTGGTCTGGCCGACAACACCTACAACGTCACCCTGTTCTACGAGAACGACAAGCTGCAGGCCCGCGCCTCCTACAACTACAAGGACGAGTATGTCGAAGCCATCGGCTATGAGATGTACCCGATCACGCGCGAGGGCTATGGCCAGGTCGATCTGTCGGCCAGCTATCGCGTGACCGACAGCCTCCAGCTCAATGTGGAAGGCATCAACGTCACGGACGAGGCGACCAAGGGATACACGATGGATCCCTCCTTCCCGACCATGTACGAAAAGTCGGGACGCCGTATCAATTTCGGCCTGCGGATGGAGTTCTGATCCATTCCCACAAGCGAACCTCATGTCGAAAGCGGGGGGCGACCGACGTCGTCCTTCGCCTTCCCCGGCCCAACCCGGCGGGACAGAGGCCGGCGCGACGCCCCTTCCGCGAGGAGGGGGCGTCTTCGCTTAGTCGCGTCTGAGTGTCCAGGTGAGCGGGGCGACCATGTCGCTTGATCAGGTCTTCGCCGGCCTGCGGCGCGATCTCATGGCCTATGTCCAGCGCCGCGGCCTGTCGGCCGAGGACGCGGAGGACGTGGCCCAGGAAGCCTTCACGCGTTTCCACCGCGCGGGCCACGATCTGACGGGGCCGGACGCCCGCCCCCTGTTGTTCGTCATCGCCCGAAACCTTCAGGCGGATCGGTGGAAGGCCGCCGGTCGGACGGGGGTTCGGGGCACGGACGACATCCACGCCCTCGACGCTTCGCCGCGCGCCGTGGCGAGCGAGGCGCCTGCCGCCGACCAGCAGCTGATCGGCCGAGAGAATCTGGCTGCGGCCGCCCGCGTCATCCGCGCCCTGCCGCCGCGAACCCGAGACGCCTTTCTATTGCACCGGTTCGAGGACCAGACCTACGTCCAGATCGCCAAACGTCTGGGCGTGTCGGTCAGCATGGTCGAAAAACACATTGCCGAAGCTCTCCGTCAGCTGAAGATTTCACGCGATGGCTGAGGGGTTCGCTGAAACTGTCGTTGTGAGTCTTGAAGGCGTCGGCGCCCCATCCCCCCGCCGCGTCCCGGAGCGTTCTGTTTGCGCATGATCCAGCGCCTGACATCCCTGTTTGATCGTCGGCCGCTGACCGCCGAATCCTGGCTGGCGCGCATGCGACGGCCGGACGTCTCCGCGCGCGACCAGGCGGCCTTCCTCGAATGGCTGGAGGCGGACGAGGCTCATCTGGACCAGTACGAGGCTGCGAAGAGCGGTCTGGCGGAACTCTCGCCGTTGGGCGATGTCTTTGCGCCCGATCTGGCGCGTCTGCGGGGACGACGGACTGTCGTGTCCCAGAGACGTCTGCTGATCGCCGGCGGGCTGGCCACAGGCGCGGTGGCGGCGGTGGTCGCCGTCGCTCTTGTCCTGCCCGGCGCGGGGCAGGAGCCCGCCGTCGCGACCGGTCGTCTTTATGCCAGCGCGCCGGGCGAGATCACGGATGTGACGCTGGAAGACGGATCGCGCGTCACCCTGGATTCCGGCACGCGGATCCAGGTCGCCTATGGCCGCGACGCCCGCCGCCTAACCCTGATGCAGGGCGCGGCCTATTTCGACGTCGCCCACAATGCCGAACGACCCTTCCAGGTCGCGGTCGAGGATCGCTACGTCATCGTGACAGGGACGCGGTTCGCGGCGGCGTTGAGGAACGACCAGGCGGAGGTGTCGTTGCTGGAGGGACGGGTCGCCATCGGGTGGACCGACGTCGGCCGCGCCCGCGCGCTGGAGCGCGCCGTCGCCCTGGCTCCGGGGCAGCAGGCCGTCTTCAAACGGGGCGTCAACCGCGTCAGTCTTCGTCGGATCGACGTCGAGGCGGCCACCGCCTGGCGCGAGCGCAGACTGGTCTTCCACGATGCGCCCCTGTCGGTCGTGGTCGAAGAGGCCGGGCGCTACGCAGGCGCGCCCCTGGTGATCGCCGACCCCGCCCTCGCCGAGATGCGCGTGACGGCGGTTTTGCCCCTGACGGACGAGGCGAAACTGATCGACCGGCTGGACGCCCTGTTGCCGATCTCGATCGAACGCGGCGAGGACGGCCGGGTCCTGATCCGCCCCGAATAGGTCTATCGCAGAGCTGTCACGCAAGCGCGCTAAGCGTTGCGTCTTCGTTGTTCGCTACCCTGGCTCAAGGCGCCGTTCGCTTGAAACCGCCCGCACGATCGACGCCGTTCGATGCGCTACGGGGAGGCGTCGCCGCCGCCGCTCTGGCGATCGTCGCCCTCGGCGGCTGGGCCCCGGCCGCCCGGGCGCAGGATCGCGCGCAGGTTTTCGACATCCCCGCCCAGGACGCGCGTCGCGCCTTGGTGCAGCTCTGTGTTTCGGCGGGCTGTGACCTGGCCTTTCTGACGCCCATGGGCGAGGCGCGGCGCACGCGAGCGGTTCGCGGGCAAATGTCCTGGCGCGCTGCGGCAGACCAGATGCTCCAAGGCACCGGCTTGCGGCACCGTTTCATCGGCGACCGGGGGCTGCGGGTCTGGATGGAGGCTCAAAAGCCCGCCGAGATCCCGCCCATTCCCGCCGCAGAGCTGGAGTCGATCACGGTCGTGGGGCGGCTGTCGGAGCAGATCGAGGAATCCTTGCGACGCAAGGCGGCGGCGGACGTAATCCTGGACAGCGCGTCCGCGACCCGGATCGGCGAACTTCCGGCCGCGAATCTGGCCGAGGCCTTGCAGCGGGTCCCCGGCGTGGCCATCGAACGCGAGGTGGGCGAGGGGCAGTTCGTCAGCGTTCGGGGGCTGGGGCCGCTGTTCCAGTCGGTGACCCTGAACGGAGCGCCGGTCGCCTTCAACGAGAACATCCGCAACTCGACCCAGAGCGGTCGGCAGTTCCGCTTCCGCGCCCTGTCGGCCGATCTCCTGGCGGGGGCTCAGCTCACCAAGTCGGCGACGCCCGATCTGATCGAGGGCGGGATCGGCTCCAACATCGACATCGAGACGATCGGCGGCCTGGACGGCGATCCCTTCCTGAGCCTCAGGGCGGGCGCCTCCGTCGAGGCGCGAACGCGCCGGCCGGAAACAGACGTCTCCCTCGCGGGCCGGTTCGTGTCCGAAGGCGGCGCATGGGGTTTGGTCGGCGGCCTGTCCCAGGAGGGGCGGTCGGTCCTCTACGACCGTTTTCAGGTGGGACGCTATACGCCGGTCGTCGTCGAGGGGCAGCCGGCGGTCGCCCCCAGCGATGTGAGGACGACGGTCGAGCACGAGGATCGGCTGAGGCGTAGCCTCTTCCTAGGTGGAGAGTGGCGGGCCTCCCCTTCGCTCAGGCTGCGGTTCGACAGCCTCGTCTCCACCTTCGACAACACCATTCGCGAGGACCGGATCGCCTATGGGGTCGGCGCCCTTCTGGAGACGCCCGGCGCCACGGCCACGGTCACGGACGGCGTGGTCACGGCCGGCTCGATCCGGGCGGGCGTGATCGACAACAACACGGAGTTCTCCGCCCAGGCGCATCTGAACATCGTGGTGTCGGGCAGGGCGGATGTGGTGCTGGGCGATTGGAGCCTGACGCCGCGTTTCAGCCTGTCCCGCGCACGATCAAAGCTGGATACGCCGCTGGAGAGGATCTCCTTCCGTTCGTTACAGGCCCCCGCCTATGCGTTCGACGTCAACGGGGCGGCGAGCGGCCGGCAGGCGGCTCTGCTTGCGACCGATCTGGACCTGACCGACCCGGCCGGCTTCGCCTTCAAGCGTTTGGGCGTGCGCGCCATCGAATCCGTCGACGAGGACCTGACGGGCCTCCTCGATCTGCGGCGTCCCGTGTCCGTCGATCTGGGCAGGACGGTCCTGACCGAAATCGCCTTCGGCGCCCAGATCAGCGATCGGTCCCGCGATTACCAGAGACGCGACCGTGAGGCCGCGCTTCGGCCGGGCGCCGTGGTCACCCCCGAGTTTCTCGGATTTCGCGTGGCCGACGACGTGTTCGATTCCCTGATCGATCGGCATCCGGGATCCTGGACCGCCGCCGATTTCGACCGGTTTCAGCAGGCCTTTCACATCGCAGGGGAGAGCAAAGCGCTGGCGGTCGGGCCCGACGCCCTGGTTCCCACAGGCGCCGATCTGCAGAACTCCTATCGGGTCGGGGAGCGTGTCGGCGCCCTTTATGCGCGAACGGACTTCAAAGGAGAGGCGGGCGGCGCCCCCTTCTCGGGCAATCTGGGTCTTCGTTTGGTGACGACTCGCAAGGCGGTGGACGGCGCCTTTCTGAACGCCGGCGACAGCGGCGGCGGCGCCATTCGGCCGGTCTCCAAGCTGGGGACCGACACCGCCCTGCTGCCCAGTTTCAACATCGCCTTCGATCTGGATCGGGGCCGGCGCCTGCGGCTGGCGGCGTCCCGCACGATGACGCGGCCCTCGCTGGCGGACCTGCGCCTGGCGACCGTGCCCGCCAGCTCCCTTGTCTCGAACATCTACGAGCGCGGGCAGGCGGAGATCGACGCGCCGTCGCCCGGCTCGATCTTCACCGGGGTCGGCGGTAACCCGGATCTCAGCCCCTATATGTCGACCAATCTCGACGCCTCGTATGAGTGGAGCTTTCCGCAGGGCGCGCTCAGCCTCGCCGTCTTCCACAAAAGCATCGACGACTTCATCGGCCTGGTGGAGGCGCCCGAGATGCTGGTGTTCGAGACCCGCGCCGGTCCCCTGGTGCGGGCCGAGGTGATGATGTCGCGGCCGGCCAATCTGGGGCGCGCGATCAGCCGGGGCGTGGAGGTGGGGCTCCATCGGCGGCTTCCCTCCGGCTTCGGACTATGGGCCAGCGGGACCTTCACCGACGGCCACGGGCCCGGGGGACGCAGCCTGGCCGGAGTGTCGCGCCTGGCCTATTCAATCAATCCCTTCTTCGAACGGGGGCCGGTCGCGATCGGCCTGTCCTGGTCGTGGCGGTCCGCCTTCCGGTCCGAGGCGGACATGCAGGGGGGAGGGGTGGCCGACTTCACCGTCGGTCCCGCCGGCTATCTGGACGCTCAGGCCTCGTTCGAGATCGGGTCCGGCGGCACCCTGGTCGTCGCCGCCTCCAACCTGACCGATACGACCGACCTCGCCTACGAATACGACACGCGGCGCTTGCTCCAGCTGGGCCGCGTCGGCCCCAGCCTGACCGCCAGCCTGCGTTGGTCCCTGTGATCCCTTTTCCCTTCTGCTTGTGACTTCCGAGGATTTTCGATGCTCAATCTGATGGCGGCCCTGATGGCCGGCTCCGCTCTGGCGGGCACGGCGCCGGCCTGCGACCTGACCGCAGCCGACGTGCGCACAGCCGGCGGCGACCCCTGCGCTCCGGCCTGGATGGATCGCAATCTGGGCATGAACGATCTGACGGCGGTGGGCGCCCACAACAGCTACAAGCTGCCGATCCCGGTCGCCGAACTTCAGGCCATGATCGCCGTCAATCCCGGAGCCGTGGCTCTGGACTATTCGCATCGCCCCCTGACGGAACAGCTGGACGCCGGGGCGCGCCAGATCGAGATCGACGTGCTGAACGATCCGCAGGGCGGGCGCTACGCCCATCCCCTGTCGGCCCTGGGACGGCCGGGACAGGGCGCGCCGGTCAGCGTCGCCTTCGCGGAAGCCATGGCCCGGCCGGGCTTCAAGACCCTGCACATGCCCGACGTCGATTTCCGCAGCACCTGCCTGACCTTCGTGGCCTGTCTGGCGGAGATCCGCGATTGGTCGCGCGCCCATCCGGACCACGCGCCCATTCTGATCATGCTGAACGCCAAGACGGGCGGGCCCTCCATGCCCGGCGGAACGACGCCGTTGGATTTCGACGCCGCCGCCTGGGACGCCCTGGACGCCGAGGTGCGGTCGGTGTTCGACGCCGATCACCTGATCACGCCCGACCGGGTCCAGGGGCGGCACGCCACCCTGCGTGAAGGGGTTTTAGCCGGAGGCTGGCCGAGGCTGGGCGAAGCGCGCGGCAAGGTCTTCTTCGCCCTGGACGAAGGGCCCGAGAAGGTCGCCGCCTATCGCGGCGCGCGGCGCTCGCTGGAAGACCGGGTCTTCTTCGTCAACACCGATGAGACCTCGCCCGCCGCCGCCTATCTGACCCTGAACGATCCAGTGGCCGAGCAGGGGCGCATCCAGACGGCCGTCCGCGCCGGCTTCATTGTCCGCACCCGCGCCGACGCCGACACTCTGGAAGCGCGAACGGGGGACGTGACTCGGCGCAGCGCCGCCTTCGCCAGCGGGGCGCAGTATGTGTCTACCGACTATATGACGCCGGATCCGCGCTTCCCCGCCTATCAGGTGCGGCTGACCGGGGGCGCGGCGGCTGTCTGCAATCTGCTGCGGACTGAAAAGCGGTGCGACGGGCTCGCCGTGGAGCTGACCGACGAAGGGACGGAGCGGGGCTATCTGACTCCGGCGGAACGACCGGATCTGACCCAGGTGCTGGCTCCGCCGCCCGAACCGGGCTCGCCTCGCGCCGTCGCCGACCAGGGCGTGTTCCGTGAGACGCGCGCCCTGCAGGGCACGCCGCGTTGGGCGCTGGCGACCTCGGACGTGTCGGGCGAAATCTATGATGACTTCGCAGAGGCCCTGGGGGTGCGGCTGACGCCAGACACCGCGCCGGTTCTGACGGCCTTGCTGGATCGGGCCGGCGAGGACCGGTCCGTGGTCGGAGACGCCAAGACCCACTGGGGCACGAAACGGCCCTACATCGGCACGGACCAACCGATCTGCGAAGCCAAGACTGAACATCTGGCCGGCAATCCCGACTATCCGTCCGGCCATTCGGCCCACGGCGCCCATGTGGCCATGATCCTGGCGGAACTGGCGCCCCAGCGCGCCGACGCCCTCTACGCCCGCGGACGCGCTTTCGCCGAAAGCCGCTATATCTGCGGTTCTCACAGCTACAGCGCCGTCGAGGCCGGCATATTGTCGGGCATGGTCATTTACGGCGCGGAACAACGCTCGGACGTCTTCCGCCGCGACATGGAGGCCGCGCGCGCCGAGGTCCAGGCCGCGTTGGCGCGGGCCAGCCTGGCGCAATAGGGGCAGCCCCGCCGGTCGAAAGACCGGCGGCTCCCTGGGCGCAGGGCTCCGAAACATGCAGTGTTCGAATGCAGTTCTTCTGTTCGGTGAGGCGGGGCCCGCCTCGCCTCGGGACGGCAGGATGATGGCGGAGAGGGTGGGATTCGAACCCACGGTACCCTTCCAGGCACGCCGCATTTCGAGTGCGGTACATTCGACCACTCTGCCACCTCTCCGCGGCGCATCAGTCGCTTGGTCGAGCGAGCGGCTTCTCTAATGGCAGAGCGGCGGCGCCGCAAGCTGTCTGTGAAAGAAATCCGAACCTATCTTTGCGCCGGCAGCGACAGGCCGGGCGCGGCGCCGGTTTCCGGGTCCAGGCCCTTGAATCGAAACAGCTCGGCGGGGCGGCCGCCCGTGGCCGACGACATCCGGCCGGTGGGCTCGACCAGGCCCGCGCGTTCCACGGCGCGGCGGAAGTTCTGCTTGTGCAGGGTGAGGCCGGAGACGGCCTCGGCGGCCGCCTGAAGCTCGGAAAGGGTGAAGGACTCAGGCGTCAGGTCGAACAGGACGGGCCGATACTTCAGCTTGCTGCGCAGCCGACCAAGGCCCGTGGCGAGAATGCGCCGGTGGTCGGAGCCCATGACGGCGCCGGGGAGGGGCGGGACGTCGTGCGGCGTCTGCCGGGCGTCGCGCCAAGCCTCCGCAACCAGGCGCGCCTCATAAAGAAGTTCATAGCGCTCCAGAACGCGCTCCTCGTTCCAGCGATGATCCGGCGTCAGGGCGAAGAGGGCCCGGGCGCGGCCCAGGCGTCGTTCATCCGCCCCGGCCCAGCTAAGAAGGGCGTCTATCACCGAGCCCTGCAGAGTCGATCGGCCGCAACGCCGATCCTCCCAGGGGAAGATGTCGAAGACGGGGGTCCATTGGGCGTCATGGGCCGGCGGAGCGGCGGCTTCCGAGGTCAGGGCCAGATAGCCGACCGACACCTCGCGCATCTGGTCGGGGCCGGGCGCTGCGCGGGGCGAGGCGCGGCCCGCGTCGCCGAAGGTGTAGAGCTGTTCGACGAAGCCGAGCCGGAACCCCGTCTGATCGGTGACGAAGTCGCGCAGCGCGCGCTCAAAGGTGCGGTCCCGCGCCGGGTCGAAAGGCCCGAACGGCAGGGCGCGAACGCCGTCTTCCGTCTGGGTGGTCAGGACCACGGCCCGACGGTCCTTCAGCGTCATGACGACGGCCGACAGACCGATTCGCACGCCCTGATCCGTCGGCCCGGTCACAGCTCTATTCCGTGTGCCAGGCGTCGTCGGCGGGCAGAAGGCCCACCGCCTTGGCCAGCACCTGATACCGCTCCAGATAGCGCGCCTGGGCGAGAGAGGCCGGCAGTGGCTCTATGGTCAGGCTGTATCCGGGCGGCGGCGCGCCGAAGAAGCCGAGCGATTCCTTCTCGCTGAAACCCGCCAACTGCGTCGCCTCGAAATAGGCGCAGGCCTTGTCCGCCTTCTTGATCAGGGTCTTGATCGTTTGGGGCGTCTTGGGCGGCAGGCCGTAGCGGACGTGGATGGCGGCTTCCAGCCGCGCCTCGAAATCCTTGTAGCCGGACCCCAGGGCCGCCTTGAACGGCGAGATCATGTCGCCGATGACATATTCGGAGGCGTCGTGCAGCAGGGCGGCGAGGCGCCATTTGGGATCCAGCCCCGGCTTGATGTGGGCGGCGATCTCCTCGACCACGACGCTGTGCTGGGCCACCGAAAAAGCGTGCTCGCCGATGGTCTGGCCGTTCCACCGCGCGACCCGGGCCAGGCCGTGGGCGATGTCTTCGATCTCAATGTCAAAAGGAGAGGGGTCGAGCAGATCCAGGCGTCGGCCCGACAGCATGCGCTGCCAGGCGCGGACTTCGGTCTTCTTCTTGGGGCGCTCGGCCAAATCGTCGATCCTGCTCGCTGGTGGGCTGGTCAGGTGACGCAAAGCGCCGTCAGGATCAAGGCGTCCGGCCGTCGGCGCTTGTTTTCGGCGTGGATTTCAGTCTCCGACGTTCAGGGCGACCAGATCCTTGGCCGCTTCGAACACCCGGTCGTGCCGTGACTTGGAGCGGACCGTGGCTATGACGAGCGGGCCGCCGGCGGGACCACGCGCCTCGAAGCCGACCTGACGCCATGCGCCCGCCGGCACGTCGTCGTCCGCCAGGATGAAGCTGGCCCGCGTGGCGTCCCCTGGCGCCTGGGTGCGGATCTGGGTGGTTTCGCCGTCCGAGTCGATCTTGACGCTGCTCTTTTCGGTGCGGACGCCTTCGCCGTCCTTGGACTGGATGTTGATGCCTGCGATGCGAACGCTCGCGCTGTCGCCCCGGGTCTCGATCTGAAGCCCCGGAAGCTTGACCGAGGCGTCATCGCCCTTGGCCTGGATGTTCACGCCGGGCGCGGCGACAGTGGCCTCTTCCGCACCGTTTTCCGTCTGGCGGGCGTCGATACGCATCGCCGCCTGGGGCATGTCCGACGAGACGCGGCGTTCGTATTCGCGCAGCACGTCCTCGGCGGACCGATCTTCAAGCTTGACCAGATAGAGCACCACCTCGGCGCCGCGGGGGCCGCCGTAGGTGCAGGCGGCCCCGCCGGGGTCCGCAAAGCCCTTGCGCGTCAGCACGCCCAGCGTTTCGGGGCATTTCAGACCTTCGACGACCTTGAGTACGCCGGGCTCTACGTCATTGGAGGCGCTGGTCGTGGTGGTCTTGGTGATCCGAACCGCGTTTTCGCCGTCACAGGCGGCCAGGGCCCCGCCGAGGCCGACGACCGCCAGACCGGCGATCAGCAGACGATACGGAACTGTAAGGCTCATGGTCTCTATTTTGAGCCGTCGAAGGGGATGGTCCAGTGAAATCGCGGTAATGCCGCTCAGCCGCCCGGGCGCGCGCCGTCTCTGCGGCCCAGGAAGGCCAGACGTTCGAACAGGTGAATGTCCTGCTCGTTCTTGAGCAGGGCGCCGTGCAGGGGCGGGATCAGCTTGTTGGGCGTCTTTTCGCGCAGGGTTTCCGCGTCAATGTCTTCGACCAGCAGCAGCTTCAGCCAATCCAACAGTTCGGAGGTGGAGGGCTTCTTCTTCAGGCCGGCCGTGTCGCGGATCTCGTAGAAGGTCTTCAACGCCTCCGAGACCAGGCGCGGCTTGATGCCCGGAAAATGGACGTCGACGATGGCCGCCAGGGTCTCGGCGTCGGGAAAGCGGATATAGTGGAAGAAGCAGCGGCGCAGGAAGGCGTCCGGCAGCTCCTTTTCATTGTTCGAGGTGATGATGACGATGGGCCGGACCTCGGCGCGGATCGTCTCGTCGATCTCCTGAACGTAGAACTCCATCCGGTCGAGTTCCTGCAACAGGTCGTTAGGGAATTCGATGTCCGCCTTGTCGATCTCGTCGATCAGCAAGACCGGGCGCGTCGGGGATGTGAAAGCCTCCCACAACTTGCCTTTCTTCAGATAGTTGCGGACGTCATGAACCCGCGCCTCGCCGAGCTGGCTGTCGCGCAGCCGGCTGACGGCGTCGTACTCATAGAGTCCGTTATGGGCCTTGGTGGTCGATTTGACGTGCCAGGTGATCAGGGGCGCATCGAAGGCCTTGGCGACCTCATAGGCCAGCACGGTCTTGCCCGTTCCCGGTTCGCCCTTGATCAGCAGCGGACGTTCCAAGGCCACGGCCGCATTGACGGCGACCTTGAGGTCCGCCGTCGCGATGTAGCGATCAGTGCCTTCAAACCGGCTCATGAAAAACCCGCTCCGTGGATGTCACGAAGCGGGTTAGCCGATCATCAGTCGCGTGAACAGCGATCAGGTGATGTGTTTGGGCGAGATGGGATCGCTTGCGGGGAAGGTCTCCTCAATGCTTTCGTCGACCAGCGCTTCCTCCCGGCCTTCGTCCGGCTTTAGGCGGGGTTCCAACTGGTCCGGCTTGCCTTGTCGGGGTTCCACTCTTTTGGCGTGGGGGACGTCGGTAGAGGCGTCATCCTTTGCGCGTGTTTCGTGCATGTCTGCTCCTTTAAGGCTTTTGCGTCCGGGGTTCGTCCGGCGCGTAGCCGAGTTGTTCGAGGTCGTCGTCGTCGAGGCGTCGCGACTCCCAGTGGGCGGCGCTGGCCTGGGCGCCGCGGTCGTTCTCCATCAGGCCGGAGTAGACCAGTTCGATCTCGTCCTCGGCCGCCAGATCATTGCTGTCGGCGTCGGATTGATTGATTTTCTCGCCGTCCATGCCGAGCAGGGCGTCCGCCTCCCGCTCGATCCCGTCCAAGGCCAGTTGATCGTCGATATCCAGATCGTCCTCGTCGAACGGTTCTTCATCGGCGTCGCCGTCGGCCTGGGTCACGTCCAGAATTTGGTCAGCCTCGTCCAGCAGAAGGTCGCCTTCGCCTTCATCGTCCAGATGGGTTTCGTCAAAGACCTCGGCCTGTCCCTGATCGTCCTGATAGTCCATGTCGGGCATGGTCGCCTCCTGTCTGGTGACGAAACGTCGCCCCGAGGCAGGTGTTCCGCGCAGGCTGGGAACAAGGGATGATTAACCCTCAGCCTTTAAGGTTTCGAATCGTTAGGGGCGGTCCATCTTTGATCGGTTCCGACCTGCTGAAGGAGTTCGGTCGTCAATGGCTTTGAAACTGTCGTTGAAACCCGGCGAAAAATTCGTGTTGAACGGCGCGGTGGTTCAAAACGGCGACCGTCGCGGCGTTCTCATCCTGCAAAACCGCGCCAGTGTTTTGCGTGAGAAGGACATCATGCAGGCCGATGAGGTCACGACCCCTGCGCGCCGCATCTATTTCCCAATCATGATGATGTATCTGGACGAGGCGTCGGCGTCGAAATTCTACGACGAGATGGCCCTTCGCATCACCGAATTCATGGGGGCGACCAAGAACCCGGACGTCTTGGCCGAATGTGTCGCCGCCTCGCGCTATGTGCTGCAACGCGAATACTATAAGGCCTTGATGGCCGCCCGTAAGATTGTCGATTACGAAGAGAAGGTGCTCAATGTCGCTTCAGGCGTACGCAGCGGCGGCGACGCGGGCTGAGACGCCGCGCGACCTGGAATACCGCCTGTTCGGTCAGGTCACGCGCGCCCTGGTCCAGGCGTCCAAGTCTGATGAGCGCGATCTGGCCACCCGGATTGACGCCTTGGATTGGAATCGCCGTCTTTGGTCGGCCCTGGCGGCGGACTGCGGCGATTCCGCCAATGCCCTGCCTCAGGCCGTGCGCGCCCAGATCATCTCGCTGAGCCTGTTCGTCAATCGTCACTCTTCTTTGGTCATGCGCGGAGAGGAGTCGTTCGAGGACCTGATCGACATCAATCGCATGATGATGCAGGGCCTGGCACCCGGCGCGCAGCAGGCGGCCTGACGACCGACTTCACGAAATCGCGAAGCCTATTGGCGCAAGGCCTTGAGGCGTCTTACCTTTCGAATCCCTGTTCAACAGTCGAAAGGAGGTGATCCAGTGTCTCATTGTCATCAATCGCGTGCGGTGGCCGCGACCCTGGTCCTCGTCGGAGGCCTGGCCTGATCCTTTCGGGCTGAGTTGCGGTCCGGCCGTTCGCGGTCAGACAATGAAGGGCCGTCGCGGCGACGCGGCGGCCCTTTTGTCGTTCAGGGCAGAACGCCCGAGAACCATCCGGCCGCGTGATGGGCGATCTCTGACACCGTGTGCCAGATCAGGAACAGGTAGAGGCCGCAGGCGCCGGTCGCCAGTGCGCCCAGCAGAATGGCCACACCGTCTCTCTGCATCATGCCCAGGGCGAAGAAGACCAAGGCGATGCCCGGCAGGGCGTCTCCGAACGGGATCGGCAGGGCCATGATCAGCGCCAGCAGGACGCAGACGAGGCCCGTGATGGTATCCGCGACTTCGCCTGTCAAAAGGGGGAGGCGCGGCTGGGTCAGGTTTTCGACATAGCGCACCGTCTTCATGATCCGCGACACCCCGGCGCGATAGGCGGGACGGCTGATCGAGGTGCGCAGCGCCCAGCGCGGCAACCAGATCGAACTGCGCTGAAAGGCCAGTTCCAGCGCCATCAGGATGATGGGTACGGCGAACACCGCCTTGCCGCCCGGCGGCCACGGCAGCAGGGCCAGCATCGACAGGATCAGTATCATGGCCCCGAAGCCCCGTTCGCCGAAAGCGGCGACCAGCTCTTCCAGCTTCAGTTTGGGGTCGTCGCCTTCGCCCAGTTCCTCGATCACGTCGGAGAAGAGCCGCAGGTCGTCGTTCGGCTTGTCTTGGGCGGGCATCAGCGGCGGGCTCGGCGAAAGGAGTTCGCCCATTTAGGCGCACAGAGGTTTCACCGCCACTTACGGAACGGCAACAATGCCGAAGAATCGCGCCGAACCGGCTATTTCTTGGCCGCGTGTTCGGGTTTGCCCTTGCGTTCGGTGTGGGCGAAGTCTTCCAGCTGTTTTTCCGTCATGGACTCGGCCATGGACTTGGACGCGCCCTTCAGCTCCGACTTGGGCGTGTCGCCGCGCTTGGCCGACAGGGCGGCGCCGGCGGCCTTCTGCTGGGCTGCGGATTTTGCGGGCATGGGCGTCTCCTTCCGTTCGGAAGAAGCCGTCAGCCGCCCAGCAGTTCCCGACCGATGAGGAAGCGACGGATCTCGTTGGTGCCGGCGCCGATGTCATAGAGTTTGGCGTCTCGGACCAGACGTTCGACAGGCCACTCCTTGGTGTAGCCCGCGCCGCCCAGGGCCTGAACGGCCTCAAGCGTGACCTTCACGGCGTTTTCGGACGCCAGCAGAATGGCGCCCGCAGCGTCATAGCGGGTGGTCAGGCCGGCGTCGCAGGCGCGGGCCACCGAATAAACGTAGGCCCGGGCGCTGTTCAGGGCGACGTACATGTCGGCCACCTTGCCCTGCATCAGCTGGAAGCTGCCGATCGGCTTGCCGAACTGTTTGCGGTCGCGGACATAGGGCAGGACCACGTCCAGGGCGGCCTGCATGATGCCCAGTGGGCCGGCGGCGAGGACTGCGCGCTCATAGTCCAGGCCGCTCATCAGGACGCCGGCGCCGCCGCCGACCGGGCCCATGACGTTCTCCTCGGGAACCTCGCAGTCCTCGAACACCAGTTCGGCGGTGTCGGAGCCGCGCATGCCCATCTTGTTCAGCTTCTTGGAGACGCTAAATCCCTTCATGCCTTTTTCGATCAGGAAGGCGGTGATCCCGCCGTTGCCGTCGCCCGTGCGGGCGTAGACCACCAGGGTCTCGGCGTGGGGGGCGTTGGTGATCCAGAACTTGGTCCCGTTCAGGACGTACCGGTCGCCCCGCTTTTCGGCCCGGGTGCGCATGGACATGACGTCCGAGCCGGAACCGGCTTCGGACATGGCGAGCGATCCGACGTGTTCGCCGCTGATCAGCTTGGGCAGATATTTCTGTTTCTGCTCAGGCGTGCCCCAGCGGCGGATCTGGTTGACGCACAGATTGGAGTGGGCGCCGTAGCTGAGGCCGATCGAGGCCGAGGCGCGCGACACCTCCTCCATCGCCACCACATGTTCCAGATAGCCCAGGCCAAGGCCGCCGAACTCTTCCTCGACCGTGATGCCGTGCAGGCCCAGTTCGCCCATCTCGGGCCAGAGTTCGCGGCGGAAGCTGTTCGTTTCGTCGATCTCGGCGGCCAGGGGCGCCAGGCGATCCGCCGCCCAACGCGCGGTGGTGTCGCGAATGGCGTCCGCGTTCTCGCCGAGGCCGAATTCCATGGATTGGGGTGCGAAGGGAATGCTCATGCCCTTGGGCGTAGCATCGCGCACGGCCTTTCGCAAAGCGCAGGACGACCTGTCCGTTTCAGCCTGTGACGATTCCGTCCGTCAGGCCGTCGGATCCGTCGGGCGGCCCCAGCGCTGAAACAGATTGTAGCCCGACACCCCGACGCAGGCCAAGGCGATGATCGCCAGAACCCAGCCGATGACGGCGGTCTCGCCCCCCGTCGAGTTCGACGCCTGTCGGAAGGCCGCCATGGCCGCGCCGAAGGCCAGCATGCCTATGCCGCCCATCACCAGGAAGGTCGCGGTTTCGCTCCAGTCGAACCGTTTGTCGGGCGTCGCCTCCTGGTCGATCGACGGATGCAGGCCGTCCTCCGGTTGGACCTCCGCGTCGAACAGGGCGGTCTGATCGAGGTCGGTGAATCCCGTCGCATCGGTCGCGGCGTGGGGAGGCGGAGCGGCCTCCAAACGCCCCGCCGACGCCTGCTCGCTGTCCGGCTCGGCGGGCGGCTCGGTCGGGGCGATCAAGAACATGGGCACCTGAACCGTCTGTTCCTCCACGTCGGGCGCATCGGCGGATGCCAGGGTCGGCGTGGGGCTCGGGGCGTTGGACGGCTCGAAGGCGGGCTGATCGACGGAGGCCGCTTCCGCCTCGCCGGCCGGCGCCGCCACAGCCTCCTCCGGAAGGCTCACGCCGTCGTCGTTCGCCGGCTCCGCTTCTGCGGCAAGGGTCTCAAGCGGGACGGGCGTCAGCGCCGCCGGGACGGCTGAGGCGGAGGCCGCCGGGGGCGACGGGGGG